>JAFGVC010000193.1 GCA_016938195.1 Tissierellales bacterium
AAAATAGACTTTACACAAAAAGTCAATTCTATATCCCTTCTTCTAAAAAATAAGTTAATTTCCATTGATATCCATAAATAAAATAAGTTCATCTGCTTGATTTGGGTAGCTAAATGAACCATATTCTTTATAGCCGATTTTTCTAAAAAAATTGGACTAAGTGATTTTTAAACAGATGGTTCTTATCGTTCATATTCATACAAATTATATCATTTATGAGGCCGATATAAAAGCCTGATTTTGAATTCTGTAGCTCATTGGTGTCATATAATTTAAGGTTGAATGGATTCTTTTCCTGTTATAGAAAAGTTCAATGTATTCAAATAGATCCTTTTCGACTTCAGATGAATCTTTATACGACCTTCTATAGATGCATTCTTTCTTTAGATAAGCGAAAAAACTTTCCATACATGAATTATCGTAAGGACATCCACCTTTGCTCATGCTTTGAATCATTCCATAGTCATCTAGGATTGTTTTGACACCTGCACTTGCATATTGACTCCCTCGATCACTATGAAATATGGTTCCTTGAACTTCTGGATATCTAGCAATCGCGTTGGTGATTGCCTGCTTAACGAGTTCGGTATCGATGTTCTTACTTGTGGAATAACCAATGACTTCCCTGTTATAAAGATCGATAATCGCTGCGAGATAGTACCACCCGAGTTTCGTTTTGATATAGGTGATATCACTTACCCATATTTGATTGGGTTCAGCAGCGTTAAAATCTCTATCAACGATATTATCTGTGTATCTATGTGCTGCTTTCTGATTTGAGTAGGGTCTAAACTTTTTTTGAATCACAGAGTACATCCCATTTTCTCTCATGATTCTTCGAACCTTCCATTCGCTTATATATGTCCCTGAAGCTTCTAAATGCTTTTGAATCTTTCTAGCTCCATATATTTCTTTACTATCTGTAAATACTTGATGAATGGTTTCTACTTGTGTTCGCTCTGATAATCTAGATGCATTCCTTTTCTCTTCTTGTTTCTTCCATTGGTAATATGCTTCTACTTTAGGACCTTTAACGATTCCTTTCTCATCCGAGTAGGAGGGCATTTTATGCTTCCTTCTATAGTCTCTTACCCATCTGCACACCGTGTTAGTGTCTATTCCTAACTCTTCAGCGACTGAAGTAGCTGACTTACCGGTTTCAATGATAAACTTCGATGTTCTTTCTCTCATTTCTTCTGAGTACTTACTGTTATTGCTTGGCATGGTTACTAGACCTTTCAGTTTTCTATGCATATGGTATCATAACCCACTGTTTAATTTCCATACCAATCCAATCATCAGCTGCAATTATTTATGTGGCTTTTTTTAAAGAAAAAATCGTCCAAATAAAGTATTCTTTTGTGTTATCTCCGAAAATTCTCACTTCTGCAAGATAGATGCATTCTTCATTTAAAAATATAGATAACCCTGTATATACTTTGTCATTATAAATATCAAATCTGCTTTCAAAATTGCTAAAAATGTTGTTAATATCTAAATTAATAATTTCATCCAAGTTTTCATTCATTGAAACATTTTGGAATTTGATGTCATTATATTGAAAAAACGAATCTTCGGTACTTAGATAATCAAGCGAAGATTGATCAAAATTTATATAAACAACTCCAGAATGTTGTTCCGTATAAAACTCTTTTGTTGATGATGATAAAAAATTCAGATATACGCAATCATCAAAGAAATATTTCCCCTCCAAATTACTTATTTCATCGTTGTCCTTCTCAATGCAACCAGTTAATACAAAACAAAGCAAAAAAACATAAAGAAACTTTTTCATAAATAACCTCCGTTTTTATTTCATATATTCAAAAACGATTAACCTATTTTGATTTATTTGATAAACAAGAAGTATGTAATGATACTGAACAGAGTTACTCAATGCACCATCATATAGACCTAAATCAATATTATAAATCAGTATATAATCACCTTCTTTAATGAAATTTTGGATTTCTCTTGGTATGTTAGATACTAAATCAGTATTAATCTCACTCATCCAAATATTATTATCAATAATAGCTTTTTCAAAAGCATCTAGAGTACCATTTTCACTAAAAATTACATAGCTCATTTTACTGATACTGATAGTATTTCCATAAGCTCCCCAATCGCTAAAATCAATTATTTTGATATAGTTTCCTTTGGGAAGATCAATCCGAACTTTCGCTTCAATATCTTCGACAAAATTTTTAATAGCAAGTGATTTGTTTAAATTAATAGCGAATGTAAATAACATCACTCCAATAAAAACTAAGGAAATTGGAAATAAAAATCTATGAAAACGCCTATTACTCTTTAAGTTTGAATTTCCTAAAAGGGTATCAATTGACACATCAAAATACTCTGATAAAGTCTGCATTAATGAGATATCTGGCAATCCTTTATTATTTTCCCATTTACTAACAGCCTGTTTGGTGACAAAAAGTTTTGAGGCAAGATCTTGTTGTGTCATACCCTTTTTTATTCGATTTTTCTTTATTATTGATCCGATATCTCTCATAAAATCACCATTTATATTATAACACTTGATATGAAAAAACTGATGAAAAGTTGGTCAACGAATAGTTGACTAATACATATCTCTAAAAAAACTACCCACATCGCTTTGTGGGAAGTTTCACTAATGAGCAAAAGTAGTATTCTTACCTAAAATTATAATCTATAAAAACAACTTACTAAACCCACATTGTGTATCCAGAAGTACTATATGGTGAATAATATGGATTGTGTATCATTACTGGGCCAGCTCCCCATTTAGATATTACAGTTGCATTACTTAGTGAACGTGAGTAAGCATCATAAATTTTCATCGAATGATCTCCGGTTGGGAAATGAACTCTTGAAGCTAGAAGTGCTGAATATACTCTAGTATAACTCCCATCAGACATATAGGCGTATGGATTATTCATCCACCAGGTATTTGTGGTTGAACTTGAATACCATGCATATGAATGACAGTTGTACTTGGCGGTCGAGGAAGAGACAAAAGTTGCTAAAGGATATGTGCTAATAACATAGTCATCTATATCATCCAAATACCATTGTGGATATTCTTTGGACTAAGTGATTTTTAAACAGATGGTTCTTATCGTTCATATTCAAAATGATTTCAGTTAAACCTGATGAAGTGGTCTTCTGCATCGCTGGTAACAAGAACTATAGCGACAAAGAATTCTCAGAAAGACGGCATGAATTTGAATCCAAAAGTCCACTCGCAACAGGAAC
>JAFGVC010000194.1 GCA_016938195.1 Tissierellales bacterium
AAATTGAAATTTGCTAAAATGCGCTAATATTTGCGGGGAAAAAGGACCCGTTTTTCACCGGTCCCAAAACGTCCCCTTGACTTCCAAGAATAAACACCCATTTGTCTGAAGTCTTAAGCAGCTCGAGTTCCAATCTGTTATTATTCAACAAATCATTTACTTCTTCTTTTGCTTTATTAAATGCTTCTCCTCCAAAAGAATATGCAACCAGTATTATCCCTCCTGGCTTTAGGACTCGAACTGCTTCCTCTAAATAGACTGATGCATTTGATGTTACAACCATATCAAATTCGCTATCAGAGTAATCCAACTTCATCGCATTTCCGAGGATTGTTTTACTGAATTTTCAAGAGATGCTTTAATAAATAACAGTAAAAGGGAACAGTAGCAAGTATTAAAAAGTTGGGTCGAGTATTTGGCGTTTCGAGAAATATTATTACTAAGCTTAGTCTTGAATAAGTCAATCAAAGCGTCCCCCTTGACTTGCTCTTGACTTGTTCTTTAATTAATAAAACATATTTGTCAAGTTGTTCTTCTTCCAACTCTGCAATCATATCTGCAAAATCATCTAGAATTCCCTCTGTAGCATATTTATCTAGTGCATTGTAGTAATCCAATCTATTTTCTTTTGCTATAGAAACCGGCAAGAAACCAAAACTCAACAATTGATAATTCATAATCAGTCTAGAAATCCTGCCATTACCATCCAGAAACGGATGAATTCGAACAAATTCTGCATGCGTCCAAGCTGCTATTTCTATTGGATTCAAATTCTTCTTGTCCATAAGTTCTAAAAAAAAGGTCTTAATCTGATCATACATTTCATTTCTAGCAGGTGGTCTATGACTAGCACCACTAATAGCTACTTCTTCATTACGATAAATACCACCTACCATGATATTGTCCATTACTAGTGCATGAATATCTTTCACTATATTTTCATTTAGAACAATCCCTTCTTTAACACATTTCTTCACATACCTGAATGCTTTCTTATGATTAACAACTTCATATATTTCTCTAAGCGCTTTTCCACCAATGGAAATGCCATCTTCTAATACAACTTTAGTTTCCATGAGTGTAAGTGTATTGCCTTCTATTGCGGTAGAGTTATGCGTAAATTCCAACTCAAACGCATCATCATAAGATTCAATTGTCACTTCATGAAGCACTTCTTTTCCATCTTCATATAGTTTGTATTTTTTTGATATTCTATCAAAATCCAAAATAACACCTCACGATTATTGTACAATTTCGTTCTGCTAATGCTTCCAAATAAATTAATCCATTAATTCATCCATTTTTCAAATCTTTTAATGATAATTAAATCATTATATTTTCCTACATTCTTGCTTACTTAATGATTTCTACATAGATTTTTTGTGTAAACAAACGACCGTCTCAACGTGCACCCCATGAGGAAACATATCCACCGGTTGAACTTCTTTGATTTCATATCCCCCGTAAACTAATACTTTCAAATCTCTTGCTAAAGTTGTCGGATTACAAGATACGTATACCACTCTTTCCGGCTCCATCTCTATAATCGTTTCAAGGACTGGTTTTTCACAGCCTTTTCTCGGAGGATCAAGGATTACTACATCTGCTGTATAGCCTTGTTGATAGAGCTTTGGAAACACGTCTTCTGCCTTTCCGCAATGAAAATCGATGTTTTGAATTCCGTTTCTCTTGGCGTTATCATTCGCATCGACAATGGCTTCCTTGACTGATTCTATGCCAAACACATGCTTGGCTTTTTTGGCCGCTGCAAGCGAAATTGTTCCTATGCCACAAAATAGGTCGTATACAGTGGTTGTCTCATCTATATTTGCAAATTCAAGCGCCTTTAAATATAACGCCTCTGTCTGTTGTGAATTCACTTGAAAAAAAGACTGTGGTGAGATAGCAAATTCTAAGTCAAAAATCCAGTCCTTTAAAAATGGGGTTCCGTAAAGAATTTTATTTTTATTTCCAAGAATAACATTAGTTTGTCGATCATTGACATTCATAATAATGCTGGAAAGCTCAGGGATTTCTTCAAGGAGCTTCGCAATAATTTCAGACTTATATAAAAATTTATTCTTCGCCATGACAATAATTAGCATTGCTTCATTTCGAGTATTGGTCCTCACCATGAGGTGCTTGACAAGCCCTGTGTGCTTGATTTCATCATAGGGTTCTAATCGAAGAGCTACCATTAAATCTCTAAAGACATTAATCACCTTGTCAGCAATAGGGTGTTGTATGATACAGCTTTCTAAATCAACGATATCATGACTAGTCAGCTTATAGGCCCCTATAGAAACACGCCCTTTTTCTCTGACTACCGGAAAAGATCCTTTATTTCTATATCGATACGGGTACGCCATGCCAATCGTATCTTTGATATGAAATTCAGCTTGAGGGAGACTCCTTCTAATTTCTGATGCGACCAAGTCTCTTTTATACTCAAGTTGTTTGTCATAATCCATATGCATCAGCTGACATCCACCGCATTCCCAAAAATAAGGACATTCCGGTTTGACTTTATACGGAGATGTCGTTAATATTTCTAATACTTTCGCCACTGCATAATTCTTTTTTACCTCAATGACTTCTAGCTTTACTCTGTCTCCTATCATGACATTATCCGCAAAAATGACAAATCCTTCAACTTTTGCGACGCCCTGTCCTCTATGATTCATATCAATGATTTCAACCTCTAATATATCTTTTACACTAATTATATTTTGCATTTCGCCTCTCTCTTAATCTTATTTTATAGGACCAATATTCCTTCTTTTGCATTCAAAAAATTATTCTTCTAAATATCTTGAGAGCATGTCTTGGTTGACACTGTAAAGCATAGCGTCCGCCTTTGTAATAACGCCTTGTTTATATAGCTTTGCTAGACTTACGTCCATGCTAATCATACCCTCAGATCTTCCTGTTTGTATTGCAGCTTCAATTTGAGGAACCTTGCCATCTCGAATCATGTTTCTAATGGCAGGCGTCGCAAGCATAATTTCAAAAGCCGGTACTCTTCCAAATTCTTTTGAAGGAATAAGCTGTTGCGAAACCACAGATTGAAGTACGGTTGATAGTTGAATTCGAACTTGCTGCTGTTGTGCCGGAGGGAAAATATCCACAATTCGATCTATTGTTTTTGATGCTCCTACCGTGTGTAGAGTTGAAAGGACTAGATGACCCGTTTCAGCAGCTGTGAGGGCAATCGAGATTGTTTCGTAATCCCTCATCTCTCCAATTAGAATCACATCAGGAGCTTGCCGTAAAGCAGCTCGGAGGGCTTGGGCATAACTCCTTGAATCAATTCCTATTTCACGTTGCTCTACAATACTCTTGTCGTGTCGATGCAAGTATTCGATTGGGTCTTCAAGTGTTATGATATGACAGGACCTATTCTGGTTAATTAAAGAAATAATCGCCGATAAGGTAGTTGATTTTCCACTACCTGTGGGCCCCGTAACAAGCACAAGTCCCTTTGTTTTTTTGTGGATATTCAAAATATCTTGAGGTATCCTGAAATTCGTATAATAATTCTGCTCAAAGCTCAATACTCTAAGTACAGCTGCCATCGAGCCTCTTTGATTGTATACGCCTACTCTAAATCTGCCCACGCCTTTTTGTGAAATAGAAAAGTCTTTTTCGCCGTTATGTAAAAACTCTTCATAATGTTCATCTCTCTTAAACAAAGCTATTACAAACTTTTCTGTATCTTCCGGTGTAAGCGGGGGATGGTCGAGTGGCACTAGTTTGCCGTCAATTTTTAATGTAGGCGGAACACCTACTGTGATAAATATATCAGATGCCTTCTGGGTTACTGCCATTTTAAGCAGCACACTTGTTTCAATCATTATTTGTTGCCTCCATATCAATAAATTGAGGTTCTTCCAAATAGGTAAACGTAACAGGTATCTCTTTAATCATTTTTATGCTGTAACGTTCTGTAGACGACATATAGCATTCCATTTCCAGTCTTATTTTTTTACCTGATTCGCCTTCAAACTCTCTTGCCAGAATAAATCCATTGGAAATATCTGACACTATCGTATGATTGTCAAGCTCCTTGAGTTCTCCTTTTACAGACTCAAGATCAACGTCTGCGTAATCGATTAATACGTTGTCTACATTTGCAACAAAAGCATATACCTCAGCTTGTAAACTGTCATATTGCTGATTCCAGGAGGCATTTTTTAAAGCTAGCTTATAATCTGAGTAGGTTGACATCATGCCGAGGACACTAAAAATGCCTAACATCAGAAAAGACAGCACTACCAGAATACTTGAGCTTCCATTTTGATTTTTGAGCCGATTCATGGCAGTTCACTCTCCTTTAAGGTTTTTATATATATTGTTGTATCCGTTGAATATATAACTGGTTGGATATCTTTACCCCGAAAATAAGGCTTGATTCTTCTAATTTCTAAAGTGATATCATACAAGCTCCTATCCTGTATTGAATTTTCTTGACCGTTCATCCACATCGTTACTTCAAAAAAAACCATCGGGTGCGTTTCTTTGACAATTTGCCACTCTTTATCAAAAAAAAGCTTGCCTTCAACAGATTTTTCATCAGTGTTATTAGGCATCCTATCAAATTTGTCAAGCGGATATCTATCCCAGAGGTCTGCTTTCACAGATTCGATAATTGTGTTGGCTAAATAAACGCTGTGATCAAGCTCAGATGCCCTGCGATTGATATCCTTTGCAGTCAAAAAAAACTGGATTGTCAAAATCCCAACAATGGCAAGAGTCCCTACAGAAATAATCAATTCGGCTAAAGTAAATCCAAATTGGTTGCCACTTATAGCTTTTGTCTTTCTTAATAACCGATTCATAGCATCCCATTCCTTTTATTTTTATGGCAGTGCAACAAAGCCGTATAGACTCTTTTCGCTTCCATCTTCAATCAATGTTGTTTTAAAAGCTAAACCCTTATCCTTTATCAATTCAAATTCAATTTTATCAAGCCTTATGACCGGAAAACTTGATTCCGAATCAAATTCAAATCCTTCAATCACCAATGATTCTCTTAAAAACCCATCTTTTACAAAAATAATAGTCTCATATGATATCGTTGAATGACTTTCTTTGATGGCTAAGCAGACATCATCAATCCCTTCTTCTTTCCTTAAGCTCAGAGCCCCAGCTTCTAGATTCTGGCGTATTTTAGTATGAATATAGGCCTGTGAAATGCGCAAATTCGAACTATTATCATTGTTACTGATGGTTTCACTGTAGGCGTCTGCACTTCCGAGCACTAGGCTGATAGTAGCCATTGAAAATAAAATCAACAAAAGCATCACTAAAATCAATTCAATTAATGAATGTCCTGATATTAATGGCTTTTCTTTCAAATCATTCACCTACCTTTTTATAACAGCAATCTTGGGCAGGATATTGCCCCCTTGAATATCGTAAAAATAATAATATTGCGCCTCATCGAGGATAATGCCATAGTGTGTGTTAAGATATTCTAAGTCCGGCGGATAGCTTCCTTCTAAAGCATAGCACTGAATGGCAGCCTGCCTTAATACGCTCTCTAACGCTTGGCTTCTATCTGTCGTTTTATTAACGGCTATTTCCTGAATGGCTAAAATTCCGGATATAATAATAAAAAATGATATCGCAATCGAAATGAGTGACTGTGAACCGATAGATTTAATTAAGTTTTTCATGCACTTCCTCCTCTATGGGGTTATCCAATTGAAGACATGATATGAATCATTGGCAACATCACTGTCAAGAGAATGGCCGCAACAACGACAGATAGTATGATTACCAGTGTTGGCTCTATAGATGATGTCATCCTATCAATTGACCTGTCTAGCTCAGTTTCATAGATTTCTGTTGTTTTTTCAAGCGTAGCATCCAATTGCCCTGAATTATTCCCGATACGCACCATCTGTATAAATAATTCCGGAAAAATATCTGTTTTAATAAGTGCTTCCACCAAGGAGCTTCCTCGAGATATGCTTTTTTGAGCTTCTTCAATCTGTAATTGAGCATATCGATTCCCAGTCAATGGAGCTGAAAGCAAGATAGCGTCTTCAAAAGAAATACCGGCTTTTACCATCATAGCCAATCCTTGAGCAAACCTTAGCGTCACCCATTTTTGGTGAATTTTCTTTAGAAATCCTGTTTTTAACTTTAATCGGTCTGATGTTAATCCACCCTTTGCTGTTCTTGTTAAAAGAGCTAATACAATAATTACAAAAGCTACAAACAAGAGTCCTCCGGCAGCTGTGTTCTGAAATGCTCTGCTTATTTCAAAGATAAATGCGGTCGACGGTGGAAGGTCTCCTCCCAGTGAGGCGAGAACTTCTTGAAAGACCGGAAATACCTTCAAAACAATCAGCATGAGTACAGAAGTCATTAAAACAAAAAGAACGATGGGATAAACTAACGCGTTTCTTGTCTTATATTTTGTCTTTTCTGTTTTATCATAATACTGACTCAACTGTTCCATCTGAACATCTAGCATTCCTGTCGTTTCAGCAATTTTTGTCATTTGAACAAAATAATCAGGAAATATTTTTTGTTCTTCAAATGATTCATATAGTTTTTTGCCGGATTTAACGTCTTCATATAACCGATTGGTAATCTGTCGCATGTTGGCCTGTGAAATTTCTTTTCTAAACAGCTCAATCCCTTCCAAATATGAAATGCCTGATTTCAAAATCAATGAAAGTTGATATGAAAACAAGGACAGCTCAGATAAAGAAAGTTTTTTATTTGTCATTGGCTCTTGATTATTTCTATCCAAAATAGGGTCCTCCTCAATTTGAATCTTGTGTTATCATAAGCATTTATAGACATTTTAACTCATTTCTATTATATTAAACATATGGTCCTTTGTCGATAAATATATTCTGCTGTTTTTTTCAGCTCACAATTTATCTTTATCTTATCATAATGTTCATATTCACTAACCTCTTTATAATATGCTATAATAAACTTAACTTTTAACTCTAATACTACTGTATTATAATAACAGCGTATACTGAGATGTTTTTAGGCACTCAATTCTATGGGAGGTTTATCTTGAAAAAAATAGTTTTTTTATCCATTTTAATCATCATGATAACCCTTTCGTCTTTTCAAGTTAATGCTGAGGCCGCAACGGCTGCTGCCGTTAAGACATCTTCAAAGGTGTTGGTGGATCAAGTTTCAAAATCTTTTGACGCTTACAATATTAATGGCAATAATTATTTTAAGCTTCGCGATATCGCCTTTGTATTGAATGGCACGCTTAAACAGTTTGAAATAGAATGGGATGGAGCGAAAAACGCCATTGATATTTCAAGCGGATATTCTTATTCTGTGGTTGGCGGCGAAATGAAATCTTCTGATGGTAGCACTGTCAAGGCTGCTATTCCAACTTCTTCAAAAATATACTTAGATGATAAGGAGGTTTTCTTTACTGCTTTTAATATCGACGGCAACAATTATTTTAAGTTAAGAGATTTAGGACAATCACTCGATTTTGGCGTGGGATGGAATGCCTCTGAAAATACAGTTGAGATTTCATCAACGATAGGCTATACACCTGAGCAACCACCTGCCAATACACAAGACGTTTGTAGTGCAGGCGTTTGCATTGACGTGGATAAAAAAAACCTAGGCCTAGTCCGAATAGGCTATCTAGGGTCTTCAACTGAAAAGGTTAAGGTGCTTATCTCTAAGGATGGCAATCAGTATATTTATCCTTTAAAGACTGACGGCGTCATGGTAGGCTTCCCGCTTCAAATGGGAAATGGTGATTATAAAATCAGTGTATTGAGCAATATTGGCAACAATCAATATGCATATCTAAAAACTTCAAATATCAGCGTCGAGATTAAACGTCCTAATGATGTATATCTTAACTC
The DNA here is from genome assembly GCA_016938195.1 of Tissierellales bacterium. Classification (GTDB taxonomy): domain Bacteria; phylum Bacillota; class Clostridia; order Tissierellales; family Dethiosulfatibacteraceae; genus JAFGVC01. The sequence goes on from JAFGVC010000194.1 coordinate 7,872, forward strand.
GATTCAGACTATTTCTTGGAGTTCTGAAAGTTTAGCTGCTAAAAAAAATTTATCTTTGATAGGACTCGAGACGGATTATACCAAAAGAATTACGCTCGGATACGATTTCATAGTTCAAAATATTCTTTACGATTTTGATAAAATTAGTACTTTAACATCTGATTATATTCCAATTCCAGACAAAACACTGCTCGCATTGAAAGGGATCTGCTATGATTATTCCTCTCTTTTTGCCGCTATGAAAAGAAGTGAAGGAGTTCCCATCAAATTAGTGAAAGGATACTCAACTCTTGTGGACGGTTATCATGCGTGGAACGAGGTTTTTATCGACGGAAAATGGATTGTGGTAGACACCACCGTTGATGCAGCTTACTATAAGGGTAAGGTAAAATTTAGCTTTTCAAAAAATGTTGCAGATTATACCAAGGTATACGAATATTAACTTATACGGCTATTATTCATTCTTAAGGAGTAAAACCAATGAAATCTTTGTTAAATATCTTTTTAATTATTCTTCTTGCACTTGGACTAACATCCATGCCACTGTTTTTGTCCCCAATAGATTACAGCTCTACCATCGAACTTGACCAACCTTCACAACCAGATAAAAAGATTGAATTGATTTCTCTTTCGGGATATTCTCTTGATAATCCAAGTACATTGTCATTAGAAATATCTAGCAACGGAGATTTTCCGCTCAGCAAGCCCAAGTCCGATTTATATTCACTTGAAATATACAGTGGTGCTAATTTGATAAAGAAAATAAACGGCGTAGTAATCTCTTCCTCTGAATTTATCAATGATGCTTATTTTCTCAATCAAGACCTGTCTTATGAATCAATTCTTGATTTGAGCCAAACAACATTGGCTTTACCAAACGGAACGTATAAGATTATTGTTATTCCGAAAATCATAGAAGTATCGGATAAAAAAATCGAACTAGAGGTACAATATACACTTGACGGGGTTTATATCAACAGTATGAACGAAGCTCCTGAAAACACCTCCGGATTTATGATTTACCTTTCTGATAAAAATGATAGGCTGATTCCCGTCACTACTTTTGTGAAACCTAATAATTTGCCGCATAAAATATTACTGTCTCTTTACGAAAGTGAAAGCTTCGTTGACAATCTATTAAATCCAATGGGGGCAATTAATTATATCATTTTACGTGACCGTGTCATCTACATCGATATCCCCGCTAAGGATATGGTATATAATCTCCAGAACAAAAAAGCTCAGAATGCTTACTGGGCCTTTGTAAAAACATTTTCTCAGCTTGAAGGTGTTTTAAAGGTAAGGTTTACGGTAGATAATTTAGTGCTCGAAGAATTCTTCTATGGAAAAAATATTCGTTATGCTATTGATTATAATCACACCAATAAAATTTATCTCCCGGTATTAGTTGGAGATCGATACTATCTTTCTGACATGGACGTTGAAAATAGCGAAGCTTTGACACCAGATGAAATCCTTATTTCTATTCATGATTCCATCAAAGACTATTTCACTGTGGATTATACTTATACTCTTGACCGTTCTATTGTTGAATTGAATTTTAATGATTCGTTGTTCGAGAAAAAGCTTACGCAAGACAAATACGATATGTTAATTGAATCAATCATATATTCATGTACCAGTATCCTGGGAATTGATAGCATTAAAATCAATTCCGTTAATGGAATTGATGCCATTGGAAGCTATCGTACAAATGAAGTCTTGTATCCTGCAAAATATATCAATCCTGTTATATAACAAAATCTTAATTGTTACGGTATTAAATGATAATACCTGTTTACTAATTTTACTTAGTAATCAGTCTGAGACTGTAGATACACTACAGTCTCAGTTTTGTTTTACAGCATGTATGATGACACGTGCATTGTCATACCAAAAGTTACATGTAACGAGAGTCAGAATCCGGTCCTCTAATGTCACTTCAATACCCGACTTAATAATGGACCTTTTTTGAATTTCGTCTATAAATTCTTGGTAATTTGAATCGTCTCGATATTTCGTATATAGATAGTAATCTTCCTTGCCTAAATTTACAACATAGGCAGAGAAAATTTGCCATTCTGTTTCAGACTCAAAATCATCTAAGGTTATGATGCCATAGTCGCTGAAATATTTTTTATAAGATCCTTCTTGCACGTAAAGCGAGAGATCGGAAAACATCGTTCCGTCAATCATTTTATGTCCATAGATAATTAAATTTCTATCATTTGAATCCCAATTATTCCTAAAATCCATGTAAATAGCGCCTTTGACATCTTTCTTCCCAAGATAATTGTGTGTTAAATAATATTCGTTGTCAGTTGTTTGTACAACCGGATAGTCAATTTTTGTTCCTTCTATGCTGATCCAACCCATAACATTTCCTTCTTGAGCAGCTATTTCCTTGTCTATTGTAGGCTGTGTAGGATTATCGCTTATGGTTGTGGTCGAAGGAATAATTGTCGTAACTTCCGTCGATGAATCAGTCGTGGATTCTATAGATGATTCCGATTCATTGTTAGCTTCCGTTTGCTTTTCTGTCATATCTTGTCTTTCTCGCAGGAAGATTGTCCTGTCTTGTTCGTATTGAATTCTTGCTTCTTCGTATATCTGGTCTGATGCTTTATATGCCATATATTCATAAATGACTAATGCAGCAAAAATAACTGATAATGTTAATAAAGCAAGGCTGATTATTTTTTTTGAGTTCATAGTGTTCACCCTTTTTAAAAGCCAATCTATACATTTTATTGTATAGATTGGCTTATGATTAATCAACTATTTTATGTCAGCCTCTTATTTTTTCTTTCTAGAAACGAGTGCTCCTATCCCGGTTAATATTGAACCAATGCCATATACGTACATCATAGGATTTACTCCCGTTTCCGGTATTGCTAGAGGAATTTCTTCCTCAAGTACGACTATTGCCGTATCCTGTAATGTTCCTGTCTTTTCATTGCTAGCAGTTGCTACATTCTCGAATATATCAGCAGCATAATCCATTGGGAGTGTAACATATACATCAAACGATTCAGATTCTCCGACTTTAAGCATGAGGACAGTCGTTTCAAACATAGCCATCTCATCCTTAACCAAAACATCAGCTAAATCTTGTGTGCCGATATTCGTTACTGTAATTCTAAATTGTACCGTATCTCCTGGTTTAAATGTTGCACCTTCTTCTGCAATCACTTTCTTCTCTATCGATAATCCAGGGACTCCTAGCGGCGTGTCATCATTTACGATAACTACTGCATCATCTTCCTCGACTCCTGCTCTGTCATCTGTTGCCGTTGCTGTATTTTCAAGGACACCCACATCGTCAATTGTTGCGATGTATGTAACGGTGAAGGTTTCTGTCTGATTAACAGCTAAGCTTTCAATGACTTCATCTAAGCCAACCATTTCATCTACAACGCTAATGTTTGTCAAGGTTGCATCGCCTGTATTCTTAACTTTTATTGTGTATGTAATGGTATCTCCGACATTGACTTCATTCTCATCAGCCATCTTCGTAATAGTCATTTCATAATCAGTTCTTGTAACCGTTACATTATATCTGTTGGTGAAAGAAGCTACCCCTGTTTGTCCTTCTCCTAATTCAACTGTAACATCATTATCAGAAATAAGATTGTAAGGTGAAGGATCTAACTCTGTTACGGTATAGACTCCAGGTTCAAGTTCGATAGACCATCCATCTTCATTTCCTGAAGCAATCACTGTATCCACTAAAGTCCCTTGTCCGTCTCTGATTTCAAATGTAAATTCATCATCTTCATCTGAACGATTACCTTCAACGGTCTTCTCTATACGGATATAGCTTTCCGGATCTTCCGGTGTTGTATATCGATTGATAAAGGTTACTAATCCACCTTGGGTCGTCACTATAGCTTGTTGTGTAACAGCATCCGGTGTGTAATTCCCATATCCCGTCTCAGTCACCACGTAGCTGCCTGTCTCAAGCTCTATCTGTCCGGCTTCGACTGCTGATGCTGTAACCGTCTTGCCATCAACTGTAAATGTGAATGTCTCTGTGTTGCCTTGTTGCATAACACCATCAATATATACTTCTTTTTCTA
>JAFGVC010000038.1 GCA_016938195.1 Tissierellales bacterium
TCAAAAAACTTGAATCTATAGTGAAAAGTAATGATCTGTTCATAAGGAGTTTTATAAGAGGTGAGGATACGTAAAACCTTCCTATAATACGCCGGTTAACGACATACCCATCTTTGGAATGGGGTGCGGCACGAGGTGTTATAGTAATTAGTGAAGTTGTAATGCATGGAAGATGAATAAACAGCGATCGCGAACTGCGGGAACGTGAAGCGTAATTCATTGGTTAATTAGGAGGGGATTTGATGGAGTTTTTAGGACGCTTGCTTATTGCTTTTTTTGTATTTATCATAGTTGAATTTTTATCTGTAAATATTGGTAGTACAGTTGGAGCAGGACCCAATGAGGTTGGAATAGTTGTTTGCGCAATTTCTTTAATGTGTGGTGTCATGGTTATTTGCACTGCATTCATTGTGGATGCAATAAAAAAGACAAATCAAGAAAAAGCAACACAAATTGGCAAATAAATAGGAGTAGACAATGACTATTGCAGAATTCAAGAAAAAAATCGTGGCATTAAATTATGATGTTGAACTGGGCGTTGTAAAATCCATGCTCTTTGGTAATCAAGATACTAAGGCGGATGAAAATGGCATTGAGAATTCAGAACTTGAAATTTTCTATTTGATAAGAAAAAGCAGACTTGAAAATGCGCCATATCTTGTTTTTTTTAATGGTGGTCCAGGTATTGGTTTCTCGCAACAATTTTTTGAGCATGATGGGTACCGCGATTTTTTAGTGGATTATAATATTGTTTTTATGGATCAGCGTGGGACTGGATTTTCGTCAAAGCCGTCTAAGGGGTTAAAGGAATACCAATACTATACGTCTAGATACATCGCATATGATGCAGAACAAATTAGAAAAAAACTATTAGGTGAGAATAAAAAATGGATCGTTTTCGGACAAAGTTTCGGTGGTCATATCGTAAGAAAGTATCTTGAATTGTATACTTCTAAAGCCCTACTAGGCATTTCGCATGGTTATGGCGAGTGTTCAATCATTAATATGAAGTCTAATATTGAAAAGGCCTTATTTAGACAGGTCAAGGAATATCTAGGTTTGTATCCTGAAGACGAAAAAATATTTAAAGACATAAGGCGTACATTAAAAGAGACTGATGTATTGGGGGATTCGATTAGAAGTCTTAGTGGAAAAGCTATTATGGATATTTTTGCTTTCTATTTTGGCTTATACACTTATGAAAAGATTCACCAAATTGTACATGCATTTGACCCTGATGATTTTAGAATGAGTTTTTTGAGTGAAGTTCAATATTTGGGATGTCTAATTTTGAATTCGGGTATTTTAAATGCAGTGATAGCATATATTGATTTAGTTGAAGGGTTAACAGACGAAGAATTGTATCAGCTAACGGGATCAAAATTGCTGGAAGATGGTATTGAAATAGATACAGAATTGTTTTCAACGGTCAGATTGTCTAAGAATGTTGTTGGTAACAGTAGGGAACTGGCTGAATTCCAATCGGTATTGGGTTTAGGAACATTCAAAAGTGATCCAATAAATTTTGATGTCTTATGTGAAAACTTAGTAGCAAACCATACCCGACTTTATGTCATTGCTAGTAGCAATGACTCGGTTACGCCTATTGAGGCAATAAATGAAGAGCAGCAAACCGTTACTCATTTCAATATCTCTGATTATTATAGATTCATTTATTCAGACGGAAATCACAGAGAATGGAAAAGTAATCAAAACCTATTATTAAGTATATTGGAGCATAAAATTTGATGCAAAAATACTATTTTATTATGATGAGCCTTGTTCTACTAACTTTTATAGGGTGCACCCCTACTCAAAACATCGATACAAAAGCAAATGGAAGTCAAGATTATACGGGCACCTACCACTACACCTATGAACATAACACCGAAACCTTAGTGGAAGACCATTATATCGTGCTGGACACGTCAAATGAGAAAATGGTAGGCTGGTATTATGGAACGAGCGATGAATTTGATTTTGCCAGAGAAGGGTACTATCCGGGATTTTTCGTATTACCGATGAAAGATCTTGAAGTGTCGGACCAAGTGATTACATTTACATTGGAGTTGAAAGAAGGGATGCTGTTTGAACATCCAATCGATTTGACGTGTTTATCCTTAAAGGATATCGATAGAGAGGAAAATCCGCATTGGACGGTGACACAAGTTTCTGGTATTCAAGAATATAGCGGATCAATTGTTGATGGCAAGATAACACTGAATTTTGAAGATAGCGATAGGATTTTCGAAAAATAAAATAGGAAAACAGTCATAAATATGAGCCAAAACCAGGAGAGACTGCATGCGCAAATTATTAATAGGGACAGGAAATAAAGCAAGATTGGCATACGTTCAAGGTATTTTGGAAGACTTGAATTTGGAGTTAGTGGATTTAAATGACGTAAACATCGATTTTAGAGTAGAAGAAAATGGTGAAACACCAGAGGAAAATTCTCTGGAAAAGGCTCTGGGTTATCATAGAATATCAGGCCTGCCAACTTTATCGATAGATACAGGCCTATATCTTGATAGATTTCCAAAAGACAGACAACCAGGGCTGTACGTAAAGCGCCTTGGAGATGATGATGCAGAAGCATCCGATGAAGAAATGCTGGACTATTATAGGGCTGAGATAGAGGCCTGTGGTGGGTCTAGTGATGGCTACTGGGAAATTGGGATGGCGTTGGTATATTCAGAACATGAGGTTTATAGCACTATTTATAGGAGAAATACGACCTTTACTTCGGTTAAGTCGGAGGCCTACACAGAACACGAGCCGCTGAATTCTATTCAATTGGATTTGAGAACGGGAAAGTATGTTTCTGAGCTGACGGTGAAGGAGAAAATAGAATCTCAAAGAGACCTAGCGGATTATATTAAGGCCTTCGTAAAGAGCAAAGAATGATTCGTTGTTGGCAAAAGCCCTTGTTAAAGAATATGTGAGGTTAAAATGAAATATGACTTATTGTTTGAAAAATACCCTTATCTAGAATCTGATGAACTGATTCTAAAGAAAATTGAGCATGAGGACATCAATGCTTTTTTCGAGCTGTGCAGCGATGAAGTTTTGTTTCGCTATAAGCCTGGATCGGCCAAGAAAAACATCAGTACGGTAGACAATATGATCGATCACTATGAGCGGGATTTCCATAAGAAAAAAATCATCTTTTTAGGCATCTACCTAAAGTCAAAACCTATGAAACTCATTGGCTTAGGAGAGATATTCGATTTCGATAAAAATGCCGACGTTGTTACCTTTGGCTATACGATCAATCGTGACTATTGGGGCATGGGTTATGCTACTCAGTATACTCAAATGCTACTGGAATATTTGATAAATACCATAGAGGTCAACAGGGTTCAAGCCTTTGTAATGCCTGAAAATGAAAAATCACACAAGGTTCTGGAACGCTGTGGCTTTGTCAAAGAGGGGACCATAAGACAAGGTCATATCTGGAAAGACAAGGATGTAGTGGATTTGACCCTATATTCGGTTTTGAGAGGAGAATACAAATGCTAGAAATATTCAAAGCCTTTGCAACACAAGAGGATTTTCAATATGAGGGTGCCATGATTGCAAAAGCGGCATATCAGCGAGTGGTCCTAGGCGTGGATTCGCAGTGCTATAAGAACCAAATCGTCAAAAGCAGCAAGAGACTCTGTGTCGTTAAATGTGATGGCTATAATGGCGACGACCTAATTGAATCACTAACGGTCTATCTGATGATGAATCCTAAAGTGGGTGAAACTGAGGAAGAGAAAGTGACTGAAGGAGAGTATTGGTACACTTTTTCGAGTGAGGAGATACGTGAGTTCAGCTATAGTACAGGGGATACCAACTCTATACATTTGAGCGCAAACCCAATTGTACAAGGGCTATTCATCCTTATGAAACTTTACGAATTAGATTTAGGTAGTTCTATTGAAGTCAAATATGCTTATCCTGTATACGGGAATAAAGAGGTCTATTTAAAACATGATCAGCATCATTTAAGCGGCTATAGTGGTGAAAGGTTGTGTTTCCAATCAGTTTTTGTGGATGGTGATTGTTAGAGTGATGAATTCTTAAGGCCATAACATAATTACTTAATTAACTTTTAATGACTGTTATTCCCATTTTTTCAGTATAATAAGAATAGAAACAAGCATAAACCTGCCGTCAAATAGCAGGTTTTAATTTTTAGAATATGATGGATAATCGGTTTGTTGGAGAGGTGATGGGATGAAAAAGAGGATCATAATAGTGTTTAGTTTCTTGATACTCCTTTATTTCAGCGATCACTATGCTTCTACTGAGAATAACAAGGCTAAGTGGGCAGAAGACTTTCATTTTATCCAATCAGAGGTGGAAAGACTACATACGGACCCGTATCGGGTGACATCGAAAGAAGAATTTGAAGCGCGTTTTGAAACCCTGCTGGGAAGGGTTAATAAGCTAAAAGATGAAGAGATTGTATTTGAAATTGCTTCTATAATTTCGAGTTTAAAAGATAGTCACACGTCTATTGCATGGGATGAATATCTAACCGATCAATATTATCCGGTGCAATTTGCAATCATGGATGGCAAATTGTATGTTGTGAAGGCGACCGATGACTACCAAGAACTGCTTGATCAGGAAGTGGTGACAATCAATGGGTACGGCCCGAATGACATTATAAAAAAAATAGCATCCTATGCTTCATATGAAGATAGGGCACTTCAACAGCTATGGGTAGAAAATAGGCTATCCTATTATGATTTTTACAAAAACCTTGGTTTATCAACCGAATCGGGTGCAATGTTTTTGTTTGTCAAAAACGATCTTGAGAACATCTATACTCAGAACATATTGTCGATTGTCAGTGGAGATGAAGTTGCGGAAGTGAAAAGTGGATTCACTGAGAGTAATCTGCCGATGTCGGACCATGTGACTTATATCGAATCACCTAATCGTCATGTGAAAATATTTATATCGACAAACAGGTAGTTTTAAACGACAGAAGGGAGTAGACAGACAATGGGATATAGGAAGTTGCTGTGGGGGTTCATTTTCCTTTTTGAAGTAAGAATCGGAGGCGGTGATGTATTACCTGATGTCATTGCTTATATTCTATTTTATCAGGGACTTTCTCAATTAAGCGATCGGAATGATTTTTTCAAACAAGGTAAGGCTTTCACTGTACCTTTGATGATTATGTCGATTTTTGATATCTATCAACCTGAAATACCGGTTAATGCCCTAGGGTGCATACCTTTTGGAATTACGGGGATGATTTTTGTCATTATCGCTTTGTCGCTTAACATGCTAATGGTCTATAATATATGCTTTGGGATTACAAAGGACGCAAGAGACCAATATAACCTTCAACTTGAAACCCAATCGCAAAATGCGTGGCATTGCTATTTAGTTTCAAGTTTGCTATTGGGCCTGAATATTCTGTCCTTTGGCATGATTTCGGCAGTGCTCTTGATATCCTTTTGCGTTGTGGTTATATCCTATATTTTGATGGTTAGGCTTACGAGCTCGGCTTCTCGAGTCCTGGAATAGATAATGGTTTGAAATTAAAGAAGAGGTGATATCATTGACAATACAGTTGAATACATGGAATGGCTTATTGTTTCTTACCTGCATATCCATGATTTGCGTTCAAACGGTGAGAATCGTGTGGGTATTCTTTAGAAAGCAATATATGGAGAAAAGAGGTTATCAAAATGTGATGATGGCAAGGCTTGGTTTGATTTTCGAGGCCTTATCAAGCCTTCTGTTTTTTGCGGTGTTAGGTGTTAGGTTATATTGTGAACTGGGAAATGAGAACCCTTTTTCAGAGGCGTTTTTAGATAGTTGCTTCACTGTGGCTTGGTTATCCTTTACGGTAAGTATCTTTTTCGTATCAGGATTGAAGAAAAAATATGGCTTATCAAACGAAGCAAAAAATTAGATGAATGATAGGGGGCAAACCATGGATAAGAATGATATCAGACAAGTCTTTGAGAACAGAGCTAAGAAAATAAAAAACACAGGTGAAAAAAATAAAAAAGTGTTTTTACATAAACAGCGGATGAAACTCTTGTCAGGTATCGAAGGCACTATTCTTGAAGTTGCAGTAGGCAGAGGCAACAACTTCAAATATTATGATTGTAAGTCCAACGTCGTTGGTGTTGATTTTAGCCCAA
>JAFGVC010000039.1 GCA_016938195.1 Tissierellales bacterium
ATAAGTTTTTTTATGTATTTATGCAAGGGCTAATCTCTGATTACGGGTTCTTTAGAGGTGACTTTTTCACCGGTCCCGGACGCTTTGATTGACTTGTCCAAATAACACTTATCTCCTGCTAATAGAATTGGAATCTTGATCCTGTTAGCCATAACAATAGACTACGAGAATGAAAACTCTATATTTCAGGTTATAACTCTGGTAATTTAATAATCAGAGTTTTTAATTTGTCAAAAATATTAAGATACTTTATTGACACAAAAGCCTTATTAGGTCTGGAAGTCAAGGGGACGAGAAGTCAAACAAAACGTCCCCTTGACCTCTTTTTGTTTTTTTGGGTTTATGCTTGAAATTTATTTGAGATAGTGCTATGATTATATTAATAAATGAAAGGTAAATTAATAATGAATATTGAGGTCAGATTATTTGCTTCTTTTCGTGATGGCCGATGGAAAAAGAAAATTCTGTCATTAGAAGAAGGCTCGAGCATTATAGATGTATTACACGTGTTAAATATAAACGAAAAAGAGATAGGTATTGTAATGGTAAACGGATCGTATAAAAAATCTGATACCATTCTGAATGAGGACGACATTTTATCTATTTTTCCTCCGGTAGCAGGGGGATAAATAATCCCGATTCATCCTGACCTTATAGGCCTCTATGAACGATAGGCATAAAAAGCAATTTTTATACCCGCCGGTGTGCAAAGGGATATACATCAACTTTTGTTGATGTATATCCCTTTTTCATGTAAATAAGTCCAACAATTTCATTAATATAAATAAACTAATTTAAAGGAGGTGGCTGGTCCCTAAGACCAGAATATGATGAAGGGTATTGTAATATCACCAGAGAAATGCACCGATTGTAGGCTTTGCGAGTTAGCATGTTCCTACGCAAAAACGAATGGATTTAATCCAAAAGATTCAGCAATTTCGGTCCTGTCTTTTGATGAAGTTGGTTTACAGGTTCCCATGACCTGTCTTCAGTGTGAGGATCCTCACTGCATGACAGTTTGCACTGTAAACGCTATTTCAAAAGATGAAACAACAGGTCTAGTAAAAGTAGACCACGACAAGTGCATCGGATGTAAGATGTGTATAAGCGCCTGTCCATTTGGCAATATGACCTATAGTCCAAGACTGAAACAGGTTATTAAATGTGACTTGTGCGACGGCACGCCGCAATGTGTAGCCATCTGCGATACTGGAGCCTTGGAATTTAAAGAATTAGACGGATTCTTAAAGAAAAAACAGTACATCGCAGGCCAATTTAAAGTAGCATTTGAGGAGGTGTAATTCATGAAGGGTTGGACTGGAAAACTGATCAGAGTAAACCTATCAACGCAAACAATTAATATTGAAAATTTAAACATGGATGATGCAAAAAATTACATAGGAGGCAGAGGTCTAGGTTCTAAAATATTATACGATGAAATTGATCCTAAAATAGACGCCTTGAGTGAAGAAAATAAGCTGATATTCATGACAGGTCCGATGACGGGTACCTATGCTTCTTGTGCCGGACGTTTCAATGTCATCGCAAAGGCGCCTTTAACAGGGACTATAGGAGCAGCTAACTCCGGTGGACATTTTGGTCCTGAATTAAAGTTTGCTGGTTACGATGGAATAATATTTGAAGGAAAATCAGATAAACCTGTTTATCTATATATAAACGATGATACGATAGAGCTTAAAAATGCTTCACATTTATGGGGTAAAAATGTTTTTGAAACAACAGATGCCTTACTAAAGGAAACTGCCGAGAATGCTAGAGTAGCTTGTATCGGTCCTGCCGGAGAAAAGCAGGTACTATTTTCGACTGTTATGAATGATAAAGACAGGGCTGCAGGAAGATCAGGACTTGGCGCTGTCATGGGTTCTAAAAACCTAAAAGCAGTCGTGGCTAAAGGATCTAAAAGTATAGGCGTAGCTGATAATACTGCTTTTCAAAAATCTGTATTGGATGCTAGAAATAAAATTAGAGTAAATCCAATCAGTGGTATTGGCGGAGGGCTTGCAACCTACGGAACTGAGGTACTTGTTAATATTTTAAACGAAGCTCATTCCTTGCCAACTAGAAATTACCAAGAAACAAGATTTGAAGGAGCCGAAAATATTAGTGGAGAGTACTTAAAAGATAATTATTTAATAAGAAACAAAGCTTGCTTTGCATGCAATATCGGATGCGGAAGAGTTATAAAAATACCGGATGGAAAATACAAAGGTATTGTTGCAGGTCCTGAATACGAAGCAGGTTGGTCATATGGGGCATCTTGTGGTGTTGATGATATGAATGCAATAGACAAAGCAAATCACGTATGCAACCTGTATGGCATGGACCCCATTACTATGGGTGCAACGATAGCTTGTGCAATGGAGCTGTATGAAAAGGGATATCTTACTAAAGAAGACTTAGGGGGAAAAGACCTTAAATTTGGAGACGCAGACAGTATTTTGGAATGGACTGAAAAAACTGCTGTAAGAGAAGGCTTTGGAGATATTTTAGCCTTAGGCTCATATAGAATGGCAGAAAAATACGGACACCCTGAGTTATCAATGACTGTGAAAAAACAAGAAATGCCTGCCTATGACGGCAGAGCTATTCAGGGTATGGGTCTATCTTATGCTACAAGCAATAGAGGTGGATGTCACGTAAGAGGTTATCTAACATCTCCTGAAATTCTAGGTGTGCCTTTAAAAACAGACCCGCTTGTTACTGAAGGTAAAGCTGATTTACTTAAAATATTCCAAGATTTAACTGGATTGGTTGATTCATCTGATATCTGCTTGTTTACTACCTTTGCATTGGGATTACCTGAAATTTCAGCGATGCTTAGAGGTACTACCGGCTTAGATTACAGCGATGAAGAAATGCTTAAAATCGGTGAAAGAATTTGGAACCTAGAAAGAATGTTTAATCTGGAAGCCGGGTTTACTAAAGAAGACGACATCCTCCCTCCAAGATTATTAAACGAACCGGTAAAAACCGGTCCGGCTAAAGGTAAGGTAGCAGAATTGGCTATCATGTTGGAAGAATACTATAAAACTAGAGGTTGGAATGAAGATGGACTTCCAACGGAAGAAAAACTCGAAGAGCTTGCGATAAGCAAAAGATTATAAGGATACGAAAATTTTTAGAACATCCATTAGAATCTAATGGATGTTCTAAAAATATGACTGAGGTGATAGCTTTGGAAACCAAAACAGAGATGAGCATTCAAAATACAAAAAAAATATTAGAAAAATACCCCAAGGATAAACGATATACCCTTGCTATACTCCAAGATATTCAAAGAAATTATGATTATATCCCAAAAGAGGCTATTTGGGAGGTTTCAAACTACATTGAATCTCCTTTAAGTGAAGTATACACCATTGCCACCTTTTACAAAGCGTTAAGCTTAAAACCAAAAGGAAAATATGTCATAAAAGTATGCAACGGAACGGCATGCCACATTAGAGGTTCCGACAAAGTTTTAGACGCCATAAAATCCTCTTTAAATATACAACCGGGTGAAACTTCTGAGGATGGTCTTTTTTCAATTGAGATAGTAAATTGTGTAGGAGCATGCGCGCTAGCTCCTGTGATGGTAATAAATGATAAATACTACGGCAACATGACTAAGGATAAGGTTCATCAGGTATTGGACGAAATCAGGAGGAGTCAAAATGAGTAGCCAAAGACAAATTCTTGTGTGCTGTGGTACAGGATGTTTAGCTAACAATAGCTACGAAGTGTACCTAAAATTCAAGGACCTCATTAGTAATAAGGAAATCCAAATTAAGCCGATAATAAAACCTACAGGCTGCAACGGACTTTGCGAAAAAGGACCTGTCGTAAAAATCCTTCCTGATAATATTTCATATTTTAAGGTTAAAGCAGAAGATGTGGAAGAAATTATTGAGGAAACGATTGTTAAAGGAAAAATCATAGATAGGCTGCTTTACTTTGATACAAATACAAAAAATAAAATAACCGATCATAAAAATGCAACCTTCTATAAAAATCAGCATAAAATTGCAATTAGAAATATCGGAGAAATCGATCCCTCAAAAATAGAGGATTACATTGAAAGAGATGGGTATGCGGCATTAAAAAAAGTATTATTTACCATGAAACCGGAAGAGGTTTTGGAACAAGTTGATAAATCTAATCTTAGAGGCAGAGGGGGCGGTGGATTTCCAACAGGGTTAAAATGGAAAACCTGTGCGAAATATAATCATTACCCAAAATACGTCATATGCAACGGAGACGAAGGCGATCCCGGTGCTTTTATGGATAGAAGTATCATGGAAGGTGACCCAAACACAGTCATTGAAGGTATGATCATATGCGCTTATGCGATAGGCGCAAATCAAGGTTATTTGTACATAAGAGACGAATATGAATTGGCAAGAAAAAACATGCAAATCGCCATAAACTCAGCTAGAGAATATGGTTATTTAGGAAAAAATATTTTAGGTAGGGGACTTAACTTCGATCTTGAAATAGTTAGAGGTGGTGGAGCCTTTGTATGTGGAGAATCTAGCGCTCTTATGGCTTCTATACAAGGAAAAGTCGGAGAGCCTAGAGCAAAATACATTAGAAGTGTTGAGCGGGGCCTTTGGGATCAACCAACTATTCTTAACAACGTTGAAACCTGGGCTAACATCCCTCCTATCATATCATATGGTCCCGATTGGTTTAAAGAAATAGGTATTAAAAACAACTTTGGAACAAAAGTTTTTTCTTTAGTCGGAAAAGTCAAAAATACCGGTTTAGTTGAGGTTCCCATGGGATCATCATTAAGAAGCCTAGTCTTTGAAATAGGCGGTGGTGTCATAAAGGATAAAAAATTTAAAGCCGTCCAAACAGGTGGTCCTTCCGGCGGATGTATTCCGAAAGAACATTTAGACATCAGCTTAGATTTTGACTCGCTAAATGAAATAGGATCTATGATGGGCTCAGGCGGAGTTATTGTAATGGACGAAAATACCTGTATGGTTGAAGTAGCTCGCTATTACATGGAATTTTTATCTGAAGAATCCTGCGGCAAATGTACTACTTGCAGAGAAGGTATAAAACTGATGCTCGATATTCTGACAAACATCACAAAAGGCAATGGGAAAGAAGAAGATTTAGACCTTTTACTGGGCATATGTGACACAGTTGAAAAAGGTTCTCTATGTGGCTTAGGACAAACTGCACCTAACCCTGTGAGAACAACAATCAAATTTTTTAGAGATGAATATTTAGAACATATCAATAACCATAAATGCCCTGCCGGTGTTTGTAAAAATTTAACCTCGTATCAAATCAATTCAGAAGCATGCATAGGCTGTGGTATTTGTAAGAAAAAATGTCCCGTTGATGCTATAACTGGAGAAAATAAAAAGCTCCACGTCATACATCAAGATATTTGTATTACCTGCGGAGAGTGTTATGAGAATTGTCCTACAAATGCGATAGAAATAGGAGGCGGTATCTTTGAAAGTTGAAATCAACGGAAAAATGCTTAATGCTAATGAAGGAGAAACAATACTTGAACTTGCAAAAAGAAATGATATAAATATACCTAGCCTCTGTCATAAAAAGGGATTTGATGGATTGGGTAGATGCCGAATGTGTCTTGTAGAAATTAAAGAGGGCCACAGAACAAAATTAGTCTCTTCCTGTGTTTACCCTGTAAAAGATGAATTAAAAGTTCAAACACATACCGATGAAATTATTAAAATAAGAAAAGATATCGTCATGCTAATGTATTTAAAATCTCCAAAAAATAAATACGTTCAAAAGCTAGCTGAAGAGTACGAGATAATGATACCGGAAAAATATGTTCAAAAAATTAGCGATGATTGTATATTGTGTGGCCTATGTGTAGAGGCCTGTAGGGAATTAGGCACCAGTGCTATTTCCATGGTGAATCGAGGAACCGGAAAAAAGGTCTCAACACCCTACGACGATGAGTCAAAGGATTGTATAGGCTGTGGATCATGTGCAGAGGTTTGTCCAACAAATGCTATAACTATGACGGAAAATGAAAATACAAGGACAATATGGAATCGAACCTTTGAGCTAGTATCCTGTGAAATATGTGGTAAAAATTATACTACGCTAGAAACATTAAAGTACTCGGAAAACCTTTTAGGTCAAAAAATTGAATGCATATGTGATGAATGCAAGAAGAAAATAACAGCAGCTACCTTTAAAGAATCTTTTAAAAACATCTATTAAAACAAGTCAAGGGGACGAGTCAAGGGGACGCTTTGATTGACTTCCCCTGACTTCCCTTGACTTCGCCACTATATATTTCTTTGACCCTCTCATAAGGGAAATCATTATTAATCGATCGATAAGTGTCAGTCTCACCATTTAGCCAGAATATGCCCTTTTCATCAACGGAAAGCTTCGCCACCGGATTTCCGTCATTATAAAAAACAATGAAAAGCATCGATTTTATATCCATCTCTGCATCAACCGGTTCTAAATCAAGCTCTTTGTATATGTTTGCCAATTCTTCCACTATTACATCGTCAGTTTCAAAAAGAGCATAGCTCATGAGACTGAAGAAGACAGATACTTCATCTGCTATAAGATTTTTGGTGGGCATTTGATAAATAACAAACAGTCCTCTATCGTTTTGATCGATCACTAGAGAAATGTCATTGCCTTTTGAAAAATCACTAACATACGTCTTCTCAGCCAGTAAATTATTGTCAGCACCTAATGCCTTCACCGTAAAATCTAGATTTGATGTATATGGCATTTCAAAGGAAAAGGTGCCGCTAATTCCAAAAAATGTATTATCAGCATACATTGTTCCGATAGTGTTGTTTTTTGTATTAATTTCTACAGTCTTAATTGAATCTTTGGTTTTATTGGTCACATGTATAAAGGGTTTCCCATGCTGCATCACTCTCTCAAGTTCACCGGACTCAGGTCTAAACAAATCAATCCTCCATTTGCCTTCAACTTCTTTCATAATCAGAACACCATTTAATTGTATCGCTTCTTCATCACCTTTGTTGGAAGCAACCTTCGCAGTAATATTATAATGAAAGGTTATATCGCTATTTTCCGCTTCACTTATTTCTATTAAACTTACTGTCTCTGCTTTCAGTCTACTGCCATATTGGATTGCGGCTATCTCTCCCTCAAGAATAACTCTGTTGGATGCAGATTCCATTAATCCCTTTTCAGTCATCAGCTCCCCGTATTTAGACGTCAATGCATCTTGTAATCCAGGGATTTCTGTTAATACGCTATCATTACCGCCCGTCGTTGAATTAATTCCCTGAGAAAAAAGCAATTCAGCCGTGTACGTATCGTCAATGGTGTAATATCTCAACAAGAACTCCTCTGCTCTGGCTTCAGGGGTGTTAGCATTAAAAGGGTTGGATAGAAGACCTATCGTCAAAATAACCACTATGATCAAAGCAACTGCACCTCCCCAAAATCCTTGTTTCCTATATTTCAGTATGTTTTTTACTCTGGAAGTAATGTTGCTCTCTCCAAAGGCTAATGGGATCAACAAGCCGCTTCTTTTTGCAGAAAGACATAGCATAGTTGAAGAGTAATTGGCTCTGATATCAGATAATGACCTCACAATGACACTTTCGTCGCATGACATCTCCATATCTTTTACCATCAGTAAATAGCTGATCCAGATAAAAGGATTGAACCAATGCAACATGAGAGAAAGAAAAGCTAAAGGCTTAATCCAGTGATCAAGTCTTTTTATATGGGTCTGTTCATGGCTTATGACGATTTTCCTTTCTTTTTCCTGCAATCCTAGAGGTAGATAGATTTTAGGTCTGAAGACTCCAATTACGAAGGGTGTTTTAATTTGGTCTGTTTCATATACACCTTCTGCAAGCAGAGTGGCAAATTGCACCCTATTTATGATTCTGAAATAGGAATAGATGCTGTATAGCAAAAGGACAGACATTCCAATAATCCATACAACAGTTAATACACCTATAATAATCTGCATTGGGTTAACACTAGCAATGACAGTTGGTGCTGGCAAGCTCTGATTGACAATCCGGTGTATCGTATCTATTTCAGTATCAATACTTGGCTTGGACATCATGCCAATATTAGAAGGGATATAATCCTGATTAGGTTTTATTCGGACCAATAAGCTAAATGGACTGCTGAAAGAAAACGGGCAAATTAATCTAAAAAATACAACAGACCATAGTCCATAAGAATAAATCTTGGGCGCCTTCCTTAAAAACATCCTCACAATAATAACAACTAAAGTAACATAAGTGGCGGTAATACTCATATTTAATACTTTGATGAATAACTCTGTCATTTTGTGGCCTCCTCAATAATACGTTTTAGCTCAGAGGCTTCTTTCTCGGTTATTCTCTTATTGTCCAAAAAAGCTGACAAAAATGTTGGTAAAGAGCCATCGAAGTTCTTCTCTATTATCTGCTCACTTTCATATTTTTGGACCTGCTCACGTTTCACTATCGCGGTGACAGTGGCGTTTTCGTTTACAATCAACTCTTTCTCAGCAAGTTTTCTAATCATCGTATAGGTGGTGGGCTTTTTCCATCCCAGCAACGACGAGGACAGCTTGGAAAGTTCTGTTGAGTTGACAGGTTCATGCTCCCATATAATGCACATAAATTTATATTCCGCATCAAATAACTTATTCTTGTCCATATTATTCTCCTGAGGTTTATTCCGATAAACCTTACAAAAATAAGTTTACTCCAATAAACCTTTTGAGTCAAGAAATTTGTTTACTAATTCATAAGTCAAACAAAACGTCCCCTTGGCACGAGTCAAGGGGACGCTTTGTTTGACATCCCTTGACTTACTAGAATTATATTTTACATTTAGTCAATTTCATATTACAATTATAATACAATGTATGAAAATAGCACTTACAGAATGGACGCGACAAAAAATAAGGGGGTGCTTTTTTGATTGGTTCTAATACAAAAAAAACGATTAGTTTACTTATATCAATCATTTTATTTATTGGTCTTTTAACAGGTTGCGGAAATGTTAAAACAGAGAATGTTGAGCAACACACAGAAAATTACCTAGCAGAAGATGGCGCCTATTACTCGCAAGAGGATGTGGCTCTTTATATACACTTATACGGAACATTACCATCAAATTTTATCACAAAGAAACAAGCACAGGAGTTAGGATGGCGAGGTGGATTCCTTGAAGAGTATGCGCCGGGTAAAAGTATCGGAGGCAATTATTTTGGTAATTATGAAGGCTTGCTACCCGAGAAAGAAGGAAGAACATATACGGAATGCGATATCGACACGTTGGGAAAAACGAGTAGAGGTGCTAAAAGAATAGTTTTTTCGAATGACGGATTAATTTATTATACTGAAGATCATTATGAAAGCTTTACATTGTTATATGGAGATGAAAAATGATGATAAGAATTATGATTGACTGTAGTGAGATGACGACTTACTTGGAGGCGCATGCGTATCTTGCTCGAGAATTATCTTTTCCTGAATATTATGGTGCAAATCTTGACGCACTGCATGATTGTCTTGGCGATATCTCGGAGGAAACACATGTAACGATATTGAATAGTGCAGAGATACAGAATAATTTAGGAACGTATGGACTTCGACTTTTAGAAGTATTTGAGCAATCAGCCAGAGAAAATGATTTGTTGACGATCAATATGATTGAACGTGATACGTGGTGATAGCTTAAGACATAGAGATAAAACAGAGTGCAAAGCAAACAGATTATTTGCAACAGATATATTGGGAGGGTAGCTTAATGACTATTGATTTTAATCCGGAAGTATCTAAAGATGAAATTTTAACTGAAAGTTTAGAGACTATGACTAACATGATTGAACTGAGTCAGGCGCTTGCTGCAGCTCAAAATATGGAGACAATTATTAATATTGTCCGCAAAAGTGCAAGGGAATTGGTAGGGGCTGACGGAGCTAGCTTTGTGTTGCGTGAAGGCGAAAATTGCTATTATGCAGATGAGGATGCAATACAACCTCTTTGGAAGGGAAGTCGATTTAATATGGATATTTGCGTAAGTGGTTGGGCTATGAAAAATCATTCGGTTGTCGTTATTCCGGATATATTAAAGGATGATCGAATACCGAAGTCTATTTATATGGCAACTTTTGTACGTAGTCTACTCATTGTTCCAATTCGAACAGACAATCCTATAGGTGCAATTGGATGTTATTGGGCAGCTAATCATGGAGCTTCATCATTTGAGATTCAACTAATTCAGATTCTTGCTAATATTACAGCTACTGCCATGGAAAATGTTTTATATAAGATAGATTTAGCGAAAAAGGCAAAATTGCTAGAAAAAGCTTTTGAGACTACGTTGATTTCAATTTCCCATATGATTGATATGCGAGATGCTTATACCGCGGGGCATCAAAACCAAGTTAGTGAAATTGTAAATAGAATTGCTCAAGCTATGAAACTACCGTCAGATCATTGTAAATATTTGAGTTGGTCTGCACTTGTACATGATGTCGGAAAAATTGCGATACCCACTGAAATCTTATCAAAGCCTTCAAAATTGACAGCACTTGAATATGAACTTGTGAAGACTCATTCGAAAATAGGTTATGGTATTTTGAAGGATATAGAAATGGATTTTCCGATTGCAGAAATAATTCTTCAGCACCACGAACGGCTAGATGGGTCAGGTTATCCTAATGGCTTGTTGGGAGATCAAATTATAATCGATGCACGAATTTTAGCGGTAGCAGATGTTTTTGAAGCTATGGTATCACATCGACCTTATCGTCCAGGGTTAGGTTATGACGAGGCCTTGGCAGAATTAATAAACCGGTAGTGTAAAGTAGTGTATGAAAAAAAGGCAGCATAAAAAATGGTCTTAAAAGACCACGGGAATTTGAAACACAAACAATTTTGG
>JAFGVC010000004.1 GCA_016938195.1 Tissierellales bacterium
CTTAAACTATAAATACCTATAAAGGTGATAATGGAACAATTAAAAAAATAGTTATGAAATAATTATATTATACTAGAGGAGTAGACATGAATAAATTTGATAAAATCATTAATAGAAAAAATACGAATTGTTGCAAGTGGGATCTGTTAGGAGAGGACATATTACCTTTATGGGTTGCTGACATGGATTTTGAAGTTTGTCCGCCAATAAAAGATGCTTTGATAGAAGTAGCTAGTCATGGTGTTTATGGATATACATTACTGCCGGATTCATATTATGAATCTTTTATGGATTGGCAAAAAAAAAGAAATAATTGGAAAATTGAAAAAGAATGGATATCATTTTCACCTGGCATAGTTCCCGCAATAAATATGTTGGTAAGAGCATTAACTCAAACAGGAGATAAAGTTATTCTTCAAACACCGGTGTATTATCCTTTTTATAAAGCTGTCATCAACAATGGGGCTCAGATTTTGAAAAACCCTTTAAAATTAGTAAATCATCAATATGAAATGGATTTTGATGATTTAGAAGAAAAAGCAAAGGATCCACGAGCATGTCTATTGATTTTGTGTAGTCCGCATAATCCTGTTGGTCGAGTTTGGAATAAAGAAGAATTGGAACGTTTGGGCAATATTTGTATCAAGAATGATGTGATGGTAATTTCTGATGAAATACATTCGGACTTGATATATAAGGGATATAAGCATATACCCTTCAGCTCTATAACTAAAGAGTTTTCTGAAATATCTATATCTTGTCTTTCTCCAAGTAAAACTTTTAATATTGCAGGACTTCAAATTTCAACTATTGTTATTCCGAATAGCAAAATACGAACTAAATTTAATAATGTCTTAGAAAATAATTTTTTGACGATGCCTAATATTTTTGGAGTTAAAGCATATGAAGCAGCATACAAAGAAGGTGAAAGCTGGCTTGAAGAACTAATGGAATATCTCTCAGATAATTTAGAGTTTTTATATGAATTTATAGAGAAAAAACTTCCTAAAGTAAAAGTAATAAAACCACAAGGGACATATTTGGTATGGCTTGACTTTACAGAATTGAAACTCACAAAAAATGAATTAAAGGAATTAATGTTAAAAAAGGCCAAAGTATTTTTGGATGAAGGTTATATATTTGGAGCAGAAGGTGAAGGTTATGAACGGATAAATATTGCGTGTCCTAGGTCAATTCTTGAAGAAGCTTTAAATAGAATTGAGAAGGCTTTGAATTCTATCAGTTAAAAAACTTTTTCTGGGTTATTACAAATGGATACAAGTTATTATATTTTGTAAATACAAAATATTTAATATACAGTATTTTTGCGGTTTAGGGCGCTCATAAATCGCTTAAAATATTAAAAAATTGAAAGGAGAAAAGAATAATATGGAAGCAGTAATCAATTCGATTCTAGGTGTATTATGGAGTAACTGGATGATTTACTTAGTCCTAGGAGCAGGTCTTTATTTTTCAATAAGGACAAGATTTGGACAGGTAAGATTAATCAAAAGAATGATAAATCTGGTAAAGGAAAGTGAAGCATCGGCAGAAGGAATCTCATCGATGCAAGCTTTTGCACTTTCTTTATCTGCAAGAGTAGGCACAGGTAATATCGTAGGAGTAGTTACAGCAATAGCAATGGGAGGCCCAGGAGCTGTTTTTTGGATGTGGGTACTTGCTTTCCTAGGCGCAGGAACATCTTTTGTAGAATCAGTACTTTCGCAGGTTTACAAAGAAGAAAGATCAGGACAGTACCGTGGTGGAATAGCTTACTACATGAAGCATGGTACAGGCAATAAATATATTGGATATATAACAGCAGCAATATTTTCGTTTTCCACTTTAATATTAATGCCTGGAGTTCAATCAAATGCGATTACCGAATCACTTTATGGTGCGTTTGGATGGCCTCAAGCCATTACAGGATTAGTTGTTGCTGTAGCGTTAGGATCAATAATATTTGGAGGAGTAAAAAGGATTGCTAAAGTCGCACAATTTTTAGTCCCTATAATGGCTACATTTTATTTAGTGGTAGTTCTAATTATCTTGATTATTAACATTAAAGCGATCCCGGCTACCTTTGCTTTGATATTTAGTAGTGCATTTGGAGTAAATCCTGTATTTGGAGGAATTGTAGGTACGGCTATTAGTATGGGTGTTAAAAGAGGAATTTATTCAAGCGAAGCAGGAATGGGCACTGCAACACAGCATAGTGCCGCGGCTGAAGTTTCTCATCCAATAAAACAGGGGTTAGTACAATCACTTTCTGTATATGTAGACACTTTAATTGTATGTACTGCAACGGCATTATTGATTTTAGTTACAAATTCATATAATGTTGTTGGACCTGATGGAGGATTCCTTGTACAAAATTTAACAGATGTTCCAATAGGGCCTATGTATACGCAAATTGCAGCAGGAACTTTAATAAACCCTACTTTTGGATCAATATTTGTAGGAATATCTCTTACTCTATTTGCTTTTACTTCATTAACAGCAAACTATTATGTAGGAGAAACGAATGTAGTAATGTTTATCAATAATAAAAGTAAGATATTAAATATTTTAAAAGTAGTATATATCATCATCAGTTACTATAGTTGTCTAAATGCAACTACACTAGTTTGGGCTATTAGCGATGTAGGAATAGGATTAATTGTGTGGATTAACTTAATAGGTATTTTATTCTTAAGCAATATAGTATTTAAAATATTTAAAGATTATGAAGAACAAATTTCTCAAGGTTTGGAGCCAGTCTTTGATCCAGATAAACTTGGTATCAAAAATGCTGATTTATGGAAAAAAATAAATTCTAAAAATATCAATAAAGAATTAAAAAATTAGAAGAATATGAGGAGGATCGTTATGAAAGTACATGATGTAAAACTTGAACCATTATGCAACATCAGTATGAAAGAATTTTCTGAATTTGGTAGAATCATCGGTAGAGATGAGGATGTAGACCATGAAATATATAACTTGCATCCCTATAACGTTCAACCATCGGTTGACAGTAGTTTAATTAAATCTTATTGGAATTTAATTGATATGAAACCTTCTGAAAACGATAAGTTTTCAATTGGAATGTTGTTTTTAAAACCAAAGGATTTAGGTGCGCCTATAGAATGGTTAGAGTGTCACTTGGAAACATATGAATTCTTTTTTCCTTTAGGAGGAAAAGATTTTGTATTCTTATTGTGCCCACCTATGGAAAAACCTACTCCTGAAAAAACAAGGGCATTTCTTGTAGGTCCAAATGAAGGAGTAATGCTAGATAAGGGAACATGGCACTATGCACCATTTTCATTAAACGGAATATCTCCATGTGTAATGCCTAGATATGGCAAATTAGCTAACTGTGAAGGAGATGTTACAGAAGCTTATGGCAAAAAATGGGATACTAAAGGTGGAGGATTTATCAAAGGATTTTTGCACGCGATGAATTCTAAATACTTTGGTGGGGATTTTACAGATGATGAGTACAAAGTTAGAATAATTCTTTAAATATAATAAGATTAATGGATAGCAGTTATATATTAAGATAATTGCTATCCAATTAATAATTTTTAGGAGAAATTGAATGAAAAAGATAATTAATAAACCTGAAAACTTAGTAGATGAAATGTGCAGTGGTTTTTTTGCGGCACATTCAGATAGTATTTGCTTAGATTATGAAAATAGGATAATTTTGAGAAAAAATAAAAACAAGGAGAAAGTATCGTTAATAAGCGGAGGTGGTAGTGGACATGAGCCAAGCCATTCAGGCTTTGTAGGATATGGGATGCTGGATGCAGCAGTGTGCGGAGATGTTTTTGCTTCACCTTCAATAATGCAAATATATAATTCTATAAAACAGGTTGAAAATAAAAACGGAGTTTTACTAATTGTCAAAAATTATTCGGGCGATGTGATGAATTTTGACGGGGGCGCTGAATTAGCCAGAGAAGAAGGGATAGATGTAGAAACCGTGTATGTAGATGATGATGTTGCTGTCGAGGGTAGTCTTTATACAGTGGGAAGAAGAGGTGTTGCTGGAACTATATTTGTGCATAAGATTGCAGGTGCTCTTGCAGAAAAAGGAGCAGATTTGATAGCTATTAAGAAAATAGCAGAAAAAACGGTTAAGAATGTAAAAACAATAGGATTTGCATTATCTTCTTGTACAAATCCCAATAGCGGAAATCCAATTTTTAATTTAGAAGAAAACCAAATGGAATTTGGAGTTGGAATACATGGTGAACCTGGAATAACAAGAGAAAAAGCAGAGTGCTCAGAAGAAATGGCTTCAAGACTCATGGCCAAAATAAATGAAAATATTCGATTAGAATCAGGAGATGAAGTTGCAGTTTTAGTAAATGGATTGGGGGGAACGCCACTACAAGAATTATATGTATTTAATAATGACGTTACAAAGATGCTAAATAAACTAAATGTCAAAATATGTAAAAATTTTGTAGGTGATTACATGACATCACTTGACATGTTTGGATTATCGTTAAGTATATTAAAATTAGATGAAGAACTTAAAGATTTACTATTTTCAGATGCCTATACGCCAGCCTTAAAAATGATAAGCACAATCAATTATTAAAGAAAAAATGGAGATATGCGATGGAAAACATTAATATTGAAGATATAAAAAAAATTATGTGCATTATATCAGATATAATTAGTGAAAATGAAAAAAAATTATCCGAACTTGATGGTGTTATAGGAGATGGAGATTTTGGATATACAATTTCAAAAGGATTTAAAGCCATAAAAGATAAAATTAATAAAAATGATGAAGATGATACTAGTAAGCTTATGAAATCTTTTGGGATGATTATGATGAAAAACTGTGGAGGAGCTTCAGGTCCATTATGGGGCACTGGATTTATTAATGTTTCAGATTTCACACAAGGAAAAGAAGTTTTTAATTTAAAAGATATTTCGGGCATGATAGGTTCATTTATACAAGGTGTAAAAAAAATTGGCAAAGCGGATTTGGGAGATAAAACATTTCTTGATGCACTAATCCCAGCTTATAATTCTATGAAGAATGATGTGGAACAAGGCGAAGTAAATATAGTGAGATCAATAAATAAAGCATCTAAAGAAGCAGAAATAGGGGCAGAAAAAACAAAGGAAATGGTAGCTAAAAAAGGCCGTGCAACATATTTAGGAGATAGAAGTCTAGGGCATGTTGATGCTGGAGCTTATGCTATAGCTCTTTTATTTAAAGAAATAACTGATAAACTTCCATCTGAGAATTAATGGTTATGAATATTATCTGCCTTTTTATTTGCGTTCTGGGGATATTTGTTTGAATAGCCATTCATAGAAAATTTGCAACTAAAACTCCTGATGACAAGCTTCAGGAGTTTTTTGCATTGTGTGATTATCGTGAGCTCAATTTTAGGCCTTAGTATGCTCTAGTAGTGGAACAGCCATAGTCAAGGTTAGGGCTTTGTGAGTGATTGTGAATCAGAATGAACTCAGATGGCAAATTTTGTGTCCGATTAACAAAAATCAAATCAGGTAGCACTTAAGGATAGGTTGATAATCCAAGTTAAGTACAATAACAACTTAAACTATTTTAAATGTGGCATATAGATGGAGAGGAAGATTGTGTTTTTATCTGAGAAGTTTGATAGCTATAGTTAGAGCATTACAAGATTTACAGTTATGGGGGAAACAAAATTTGCAATACTAAAACTGAAATAAATGATATAATTCCGAGAAGAAAGTGAAGGTGTTACAGAAGGGAAAACCAAGTAAAAACGGTGAGCCTGAATCTAGATAAAAATTGCACGTTCATTATTGTAAATTATATAAAGTTTTAATGATGAATATTTTCTAAGTGAGGGAACTGTTTAGAAGTACTGATGAATGAGTGCGTAAAATAAGTACTGTGAACTGGAAGAATGTAAGAGAATTAAAACTAGATTATGAATGTTTATGAAATTTTGTTTACTTGAATAGAAGGCGCATAAATTGGTAAACTGTTGCAAAAGAATATGAAGGTCAGCAATTATTCTAAACAGTGTACTTACTAGCAACAAAATAGCCAGATGAGAATTCTTATACACTTCTGGCTATTAACTGAAAATATGAAAACAACTAGAGAAGCAACAAATGCGGAATCTTATGTACGGTACTGCGGGAGGTCGGTTGATAGGTAAAGTCGCCTTAAAGGGGAAAAGCAAACTATCAGCTAAGCAAGTAGTTATTATTCATAGTGATTTGAAAAAGCGGTTTACACTTTTATTGATTAAATTAACATATTCATCTTTATCTAAAAGCTGTCCATAATTAATGGTAGGCTTTTGTGAATAATAGGTTTCTTTGATAAGCTGTTTGGCTTTATCAAGATCAACATGGGACAATAATTTTGATGAAATTTTAAAATCGGATCGGTCTATTTCTTTAATCACTTCATCGAAATAACCCTCGGTAACTTCATAATCGAAGAGTCTCATCGTCTCAACAACGGCATGCGTCAACTCTTGATCCGGTAAATCCTGATCGTTGTTTAAGGTGAGCTTGCTCGTATTGAACTTAATATACTCGTCAAGCCATAAATGAGCATAATAGCCAATGATAAACCATTTTTCCCTGATATCCATTTTCTTAAAATCAAATTTTTCGTAGAATTCTCTAACATCAATGTCGTCATCTTCGTTTCCATCATCTTCAATAAAATGAAAATCATCATAAGCTTCTTCATCCGGGTAAGTATCAGGTGCGGCTATACCCATGAGAAAGCTACATAAATGTACGTCATCATCTGCATTTTCCTTTAATAATTTGGCGAAATGTAGATGTGTGCTCATCTGTGGCATATTTTTTTACATCTCCTATTTATATTTCTTATAAATTATAACAGAAAAGATTTTAATAATCAAATACCATATATTTCGATTAATCTAACAAATGATTTGAAATAACCGCAAAATCTGATATTCCTAGTCTTTCACCTCTGATAGACGGGTCGTAACCTAATTTTTCTAAGGTTTCCTTCAATAATCCCTTGTCTATGCCGGGAATGGTACCGGATATGGAATTGACGATTGTTTTTCTTCTTTGTCCAAAAGCACCTTTAATAACATCGAAAAAAAGTTTTTCATCCTTTACATAGACCGGAGGCTCATCATATATTTTCATCACAATCACCGCGGAGTCTACCTTTGGGACAGGTATAAACACTTCTGCAGGTACGATAAACGATAGAGAAGGCTTAGCATAATATTGAATGACCGCTGATATGGCGCCATAGATTTTACTGCCGGGGGGCGAGGTAAATCTTTCAGCAACTTCCTTTTGCACCATCACCGTTAAAGAAGCGACAGGCAGCTTTTCCTCCAATAGCTTCATGATAATAGGCGTTGTGATGTAATAAGGAAGATTAGCGATCACTTTGACCTTGTGTCCGTCAAATTCATCTTCAAAGAGTCGGTGTAGATCGGTTTTCAAGAAATCCGCATAGATGATTTTGAGATTATCATAGGGCAGCGTTTCTCGGTGGATAATCTCTAAACTTCGGTCTATTTCAATAGCCACAACCTTTTTAGCCTGAGAACAAAGCTGTTGTGTCAACGTACCTATACCTGGTCCAATCTCTAAAATATAATCATCTTGATTAATTTCGGCGGACAGACAAATACCTTCAACAACAGAGCCGTCAATCAGGAAATTTTGTCCAAGACCTTTAGAAAGAGAAAAATTATATTTTTTCAAGATATCCTTTGTGATTTTTGGGATATGTAGGTTATTGTTTTGTTGAGGGTTCATTAGTCAACTCCAGAGCCTTGTCAAAATCATCTCGGCTAATACCATAAGCATTCAATCTTTTGAGCAGTTGTTTTCCGGAACAATGCCCAATCATAAGGAAATCACCCAACAGCTCACGTTTTTTTGATGAGTTGGGATGACCTGAAAGACCATTCATCAGAAGATCGTTTTGAGAAAAAATATTGACTTCTGAAAAAGTAACGGCCCTCGCGCTTTTCAGTGCTTGGATAATGATCTCCGGAGAAGCATTTTCGACGCCAACATTGCCATTTTTCAAAGCGTCTTTTCTACATATATAAGCATGCTTGACATTGCTTAGATTCTCGCTAACAATATTCCTTATCTTTTTACCCGGAAAATCCGGATCAGTCAGTATAATAACGCCTCTAGATTCTGAAGCTTTTTTAATCAGATCTAGCTTTTTCGAACCTAAACCAAGCCCGCCGGTCGTAATCACTTCTGCATCTACCGCGGCTTTTACAGCAGACACGTCGTCCTTTCCTTCGACGACAATTATTTCTTTGATTTTCATTTTTTCCTTGCTCATGTTCAAAACTCCTTCCACTAACTATTATAAATAAAAATGATAGATATTGCTATGCTTATTTTAAGATAATATTGTGTTAATATTTATTTAAAAGGTATACATCACATAAAAATTAGTATAAAATAAAAAAGATAAAATGACTTTGAGGACAAACTATGAATTATAAATTAGTAATATTTGACTTTGATGGGACTTTAGCCGACACAGAAGATATTAATTTCACCATTTATCTCGATTTAGCCGACCGATATAAAATAAAAAAAGTCTCTAAAAACGAGATGCATCTTTTAAAAAAAATGAGTGCGTTTGAATTAATTGATCATCTCGATATTAAAAAACGCAATTTGCCGGGTATGATTAGACGCGGAAGAAAGCTGCTGCACGGTCGGATAGAAAATATAGATCTATGTAAGCCATCCATGAGAGAAGTACTGGAAATACTTCTTAATTCCGGTATTCGTTTGGGTGTGCTGACTTCTAATTCGAGTAAGAATGTCAATAAATTTATTGATAATCAGAAGCTCAATTTTTTTTCATTCGTAGACAACACAGGTCTGTCCGGTAAAGAATCTAAATTAAATAGGATCATCAAAAGATATGGCTTCAAAAAAGAAGAAATCCTGTATGTTGGCGATGAAATTAGAGATATACATGCAACTAAGCATGTGGGAATTGATATTGCTGCTGTTGACTGGGGCTACAATGATCCGGAAATTCTTGCTAAACATCATCCCAAATATCTTATCAGTGAACCTGAGGCATTGATAGACATCTGTTTAAAAGCAGGGGGACGAGATGAATAAAATCGGACTACTCAGACAAATGATAGCAAAAAGCAATTATATCGTATTTTTTGGAGGGGCCGGCGTTTCGACAGAAAGCGATATTCCTGATTTTAGATCGGAAAGTGGGCTTTATCATGCGAAGATGCAATATCGACATACTCCGGAAGAAATGTTGGGAGCCAATTTCTTTAACAGACATCCTGAAACCTTTTATCGTTACTATAAAGAAAACATTCTCCATTTGAATGCAGAGCCCAATGACGCACATCTTGCATTGGTAGAATTAGAAAAAGCAGGAAAATTAAAAGCCATCGTGACTCAAAACATTGACGGACTCCATCAAAAAGCCGGGAGCAAGGTCGTTGTCGAGCTTCATGGATCTGTGTACAAAAACTATTGCATAAAATGCGGACGAAAATACAATGTGGACTATGTTGAACAGAGCCTAGGGATTCCGATTTGCCATATATGTGAGTCAATCGTTCGGCCCGATGTGGTGCTCTATGGAGAAGCCCTAAATGAAATTGTTGTAAAACAGGCCATCAACTATATCGAGAATGCCGATATGCTGATTGTAGGAGGAACCTCTCTGGTTGTTTATCCGGCGGCGTCTCTCATAGGCCATTTTAAAGGAGAAAACCTCGTGCTAATCAACAAATCAAGTACAGGCTTGGACGGTCAAGCTGACCTTGTCATCAATGAATCCATTGGAAAGGTCTTAAAACAAGCGGTAGACAATCTATAACTGAACATTATCCTATAATTCATAAAAAATATTCGTGTTCGGATATTTTTTATCATTTTTTTGAGGGAAAAACCTTTTCCTTGCAATAAAAAACTTGATAATAGACGAAAATTATGCTAACATTAGTCCATAATTTTCAATTATAGGAGGCGTTTATGAACAGGATATTTTACATCGAGAAAAAAGACCACTCGAAAGAAAAACTGACGGTTATGCTCAATGAGCACCCGGAGATTCAATTTGTATCGTTCATGGGGATAGACATTGGCGGTAACGGAACAGATGAAAAGATTCCTATTTCGCTATTTATCAGCGATATGGAAGAAATGTTGAAGCATGGCATACAGACTGACGGATCTTCGGTTGAATTGGAAGGAATAGCCACCCTCAATAATGCTAGGGTTGATTTAGTTCCGGACCTTGAAGCTAATTGGTTTGTTGATTACAATTATGACTATTACTGTGAAGTCAATGGACTTCCGGTAGGAACGCTTAAAATCCCGGCTTTTTTGATGCACAATGAAAAATTTGTTTGTTCAAGATCTATTTTAAAAAGAGCTACAGGTGTATTTAAATCCAGACTCCTTGAAATTTTTAAAAGCAAGCCTGAGTTGGCACAAAAGTATGGCTTTACGGTGGCAGATATAGAGGATATTGTTTTGACATCAGCTACAGAGCTTGAGCTTTGGGTCAATACACCGGATGAAAAAGCAAATATCGAAGCTCTTTCAACGTCACAGACTTTAAAAGAACAGTATTGGAAAAGAACGCACGGCGTTGTAAGAACAATCGTTGAAAAATGCATGCACGAGCTTGAAAGATATGGACTTGAGCCTGAAATGGCACACAAAGAAGTAGGTGGCATTGCCAGTAAGGTAGGGACGACCGGTAAACTCAGATATGTTATGGAGCAGTTGGAAATAGACTGGAAATATGCGGAAGCACTTCAATGTGCCGACAATGAAATATTAGCCAGAGAAATCATCGAGGATCTATTCCGAAATCATGGACTAGAAGTGACCTTTATGGCTAAACCGCTGGAAGGAGTTGCTGGAAACGGAGAACATACCCACTTGGGAGCCGCTGTCAAGTTGAAATCGGGAAAATTCATCAACCTCTTTACACCGGCTGATATGAAAGCAGACTATCTAAGCGAAATTGGATATGGATCATTGATGGGACTATTGAGAAACTATGATGTGGTCAATCCGTTTGTTTCATCTACCAATGATTCTCTCAACCGTCTGAAGCCAGGATTTGAAGCGCCCGTTTGCGTGGTCACATCCCTTGGACACACCAAAGAGATTCCATCCAGAAACCGTTCAATACTTGCCGGCGTGATTAGAGATTTTAACAACCCTATGGCTACCCGGTTTGAATTAAGAGCGCCGAATCCATTGTCCAACACCTATCTAGTATTAGCATCCGCTTATATGGCTGCATTGCACGGTATAGAAGCCGTTATCAAAGCCGGAGTGACAACCGCTCAGTTAGAAAAAGAAATTTCAAAAGAAGCCGGCACTGAAGGCTTTTATCTGGAAAAAGACAAGAAATATAGAAGTGAAGATGATGTTTTTGAACACTATACAGAGGACGAGAGAGTTGCACTATTTGGCAAAGCGCCATCCACTGTATATGAGAACATACAAGGCTTGAATCATGGCGGAGAAAGAGTGGCTTTACTGACAGAGGGAGGCGCTTTTACAGAGGATTTAGTCAATTCGTATAAGATGGTCACCTTGTCTAAATGGTCAGCCGAGCTAGTGGGCAGGATTATTCCAAACAATATGGAAATCTTAAGAAGCTTTAAAAAGCTACACGAGGATTTTTCAACCGACGTAGATGTTATTCGATGGCAAAAAATCAACACCCTGAGAGCGAATCTCATGAAGGATAGCACAGTAAACACTTCTGTTTTTACACAAATCAGAGAAGCAATAGAACAAGAGGACTTTCAAAAGGCATCTGATCTTCAGATTATGATGAACGAAGAAATGACTCACATTAGAGCCATGTATGCTGAATACAGGAGAAATATTATTTAGGTAAGATATAGAATATTTGGATTTAAAAGCCCCTTGGAAATTTATCATTTCCAAGGGGCTTTTGATTGTTCAGAATTAAAAAAGCTATTCAAACAATTGATTTTAAAATATCAGCTATTTCGAAGCAATAAGGTGAAATCTTTCGATCCTTGAGATAAACACCGGAGAATTCAATGCTTAATGGAGATATTCCCACATCATACATAGAGACATTTTTAATATCATAAGAATAAACCAAGTAATTTTCAGGACAAAATCCAACACCATATCCATAATTGACCAAATGCATCATCGTCATAACCTTGCTAACTCTGAAAATGTTTTGCGGGGTCATGTTGTGGGCATCCAACATTTCTTTGCTATAGCTATAGAGACTTTGGTTTTCATTCAAAAGTATAAAGCGCTCGTCTTTAAAAAGCCGCAAGTCAATCCACGGATGTGAACGTCCTTTAACTGTAATTGCTTCATTGTTAAGAGGGTTGTCCTTATTGACAGCAAATAATAGCTTGTCATGACGAATTGGGATATAAGAAAGACCCTTTTTACGGCAAGGGCAGTTGCAAAATAGAATATCAATTTGATTGTTCATGAGCATATCCTCCATATGCTGATAATTCGCTTCGTGCCAAATCAAATCAATATTCGGATGTAAATCAGTAAAGATTTTGATTAATTTAGGAGAGAGGTGATTAGAACGAATATCTTGCATACCCACCTTAAGACGTTCCTTGTATTCTCTGGTAAAGCTTGAAAGCTCAAGATCAAAAGTGTTTTTCAGATCAAGCATTTGCTGTGCCTTTTCAATATACAACTCTCCCATATAAGTCGGAACAAATTTTTTCCCCACTCTTTCAAAAATTTTAACGCCTAAGGACTTTTCGAGATTGCTTATGTATAAGCTTAGGGCAGGCTGAGAAATATAGAGTTCCTTTGCCGCCAGTGATAAATTACCGGTTTTGGCCAATTTGCATACATATCTTTGTTCTTTAAGATTCATAAGGGCACCTCTTTTCATATATGAATAATATATCAGATAAAATCCTAAACATGCAATATAATTTTTTTAAAATATTATGAAAAATATTATTTAAAACTTATAATACGAATTCTCACAACGATTCAATATTTGGCTAAGATTGTTTAAATAATTTAATGATAGAGATATTTTATTAAAACAATTATTCTAAAAAATAAAGATAAGTTTTTCAAAACAAAATGATTATATATTTGTATTTAACAAATCATATATTGACTGTTAAGATGATATTAACAGAAATTTATTAATTCGATACAGAATTTGTAAGGAGGTAAGATGAGGAATCCAATTATTGAATATATAGAAGCAAATTCAGCAGATTTGTGTCTTATGTCAGATAAAATTTTCAATCATCCGGAAATCGCTTTCAATGAGTATTACGCTACAGACATATTGACGAAATGGCTAGAAGAAAATGATTATTTAGTCGTAAAAGGAGTAGGTGGAATTGAAACAGCTTTCAAAGCGACTTATCAATTTGGAGAAGGGGGCCCGTCAATTGGACTTCTATGCGAGTATGATGCACTAAAAATTGGGCATGCTTGTGGACACCATATGCAGGGACCTGTCATGCTTCTTGCGGCTAACGCAGTTAAAAAGTTGTACCATAAAAAACCTTTTACACTTGTTATTTACGGCACACCCGCGGAGGAAGGCGGCCAAGGTAAACGCATAATGATGGAAAATGGAAGCTTTCAAGATATCGAGGTTGCTTTAATGACACACGCAGCTTCATATACAACGGTAGATATAAAATCACTCTCAGGCTCTAAATGGTCAGCTGAATTCAAGGGCGTGGCTGCACATGAATCATTAAAGCCTGAGGCATCAAGAAGTGCATTAGATGCAATGATTTTAGCTTTTCAAGGGATTGAATTCTTGAGAGGTCATGTGAAGGAAGATGTAAAATTCATGTACCAGGTAGACAATTGCACAGATACTCCTAATAACGCAGACGCTACGATAGCTAAATGCAACATTGTGATTCGTACTTATCAAGATGAAGATTTAGGCATATTGGAGGAAAGATTAGAGGCTGTCTTGTCTGGTGCGGCAATGATGACAGGGACAAAAGTAAAAACACAAAAACTATCTACAGCCAAAGGGAAATTGCCATCTCTTTCACTAAACAAAATATTCATGGACCATGCAGAACAGCTTCAAGCACCAAATAGGATTCCTTATCGCGAAAGAACAGGGAGCACGGATTTTGGATACGTAACGCATATCATGCCGGGTGCAGTCATCCGTTTTCCTGTAGCGCCTGAGAATGTGACTACGCATTCTTATGAATTTTTAGATTACGCCAGTGGCGAGGTTGCGCATGAAGGTATTAAATTGGCCGCAAAAATAATTGCTTTGACGGCAATCGATTTAATTGAAGAAGAGGAGAAGTTAGCAGCAGTCAAGGAAGAATTTTTAAGACGAAAACAAAATATTCAGCCCGAATCGGCTGTTAATATAATATAATAAATAATAGGTAGTGTAAAGTAGTGTATGAAAAAAAGGCAGCATAAAAAATGGTCTTAAAAGACCACGGGAATTTGAAACACA
>JAFGVC010000040.1 GCA_016938195.1 Tissierellales bacterium
GCCGTCTCGTTTTGTTCCTTTTGTTGATGAAGGCGCCATTCAAAGACGACACTTCTGAGCATCATTCTAAGTCCCTTTAATTCAATCGGAACAATCAAATAAGGTAAATCCAAATAGTTAGATAGCTCTTTCAAAATCTTGTGTGATTTTTCTTCAATGTCTGAATCAAAAAAAACCAGTTGTTTGCTTGTGTCCTTGAAGAATATTCTGGCTGATTTCTGGTCAAACCCCATCACCTCAATATGCTTTCTCCAATCCATCAGCCAATCCAAGCTCATCACATAGCTTCCTTGAGATATTAAATAATCCAAAAATTCATCACACGTCAAATGGCTGAAACAATAGTTTCCAGTTATTTTTTGAATTTGGCTATTATCCTGAAGTAAATTGATCGCCGCACAAGTCTTATTGCAAATCAAAACACTTTGGTTATCCATCCCATGAGAAAGCACTTCCTGTGCCTCGAGTTTTCTGCTTCTATCGTCGCATAAAGATGGAAATATATGAATTTCCACGTCCCTTATATCTTCTTTTATCAATGCACATTGATATTCACTATAAAAATTTTCACATATGAAAAGTTGCAATTTTTTCATTTAACTTCGTCCTTAATAGGATACCTTCCGTACTCCTTAACGGCCTCCGAAATTTCGAGCAGGATTTCTTCAGGAGCTTGCCAAGGAATATCCCCATGATTATCCGAGAGAATCAACCCTCCCCCTTTAGCCGCTCCTTGAATGACCCGTTTCACTTCTGCTCTCGCTTGATTTTTATCCCAGTTCATCATATTGATGCCACTTAAATTTCCCAAAAGACAAATTCTATTTTTTGACTTTTCTTTCATTTTCTCAATATTGTCCTTCGCGCTAAAGCCCAAGACCGCTGAACCCGTAGTGATAATATCATTCAAAACCGGTAGCGTCACACCCGAAGCAAGGTGAGTCGCTGTCGCGCCATTAATTTTGGATAGAGTGCTGCAAGCTATTTTGTGACCCGTTTCAAGATATTTTTCCCGTTCAATGATTGTGGGAGAAGCAAGCGGATCAAAATAACAGATTGCCGTAGCTCCGGCTTCAAGCTGTGCATTGGCCCATGAAACGCAAAACGCTTGATTAATTTCCATGAGTTGATTAAACGCATCTTGCCTAAAATAAATCAACTCAAGATATTTCTCGAATCCGATTTGCATCACAGGCAAGGAAAAGGGAGACATGACTACACCTATAATAGGAACTTCATCACCTACCGATTTTTTTAACATAGCCGTCGTTTCCAATACTTTTTTGAGAGGACCTGATTCATGGATATTAGGAATCACAATTTTGTTAATATCTTCAATCATTTTTACAAAAGGCTCTCCCGAATTAGGGGGTCCTTCTTCCAAATATACAACTTCTCCACCAAATGCCTCTATTTCGATAGGAGCATAAAAAAAAGTGTAAATACAGTCATTGCTATATTTTTTTCTCATTTTTAATTGTGCTTCCACGACGTATTCTGGTTTAGAGAAATATTCCTTAATTGAAATACCTAGCTCCTTGGCCCCATAAAACGAAAACAAATGAAAAATAGGTACGCGGTCGGGTTCTTTATGCTGAATCGCCGTCATGACACGTTCCATTGAATTCATCCCTGTATACCTCCTTCATACAACTGTTCAATCAGTTTAGTTACTTCCGTTCCATTCTTACCATCAGCATCCGCTTTCACTCTTTGCCACAAATTGGAATCCAGTCGAAATGGGGCGCCACCCACAATGATTTTTATGAGTGATTTTTTTTCTCTTAAGGCCTCTACAACTTTCTTAACATTCAATGCTGAAGGCAACATTAATGTTGATATTAACAGAACATCAACGTTGTGGTTCATTGCTTTCTCAACAACTTCTTCAACACTTAAGCCTTGCCCAAAATCAATTAAGTCATAGCCGCTTGCCCTCAATATAGAATACACAATCCTTTTTCCCAATGCATGATGATCTTGCAAGACGACAATAGCAATTTTAATTTGCTTTTGAGGGACTAATTCATGTATCGTCATATATTTTTCAATTAATTCTTCACATATAATACCACTCATATAGACCTGAGATAATGAAAAATCACCTTCTTCCCATCCTCTTCCTATCTCTTCCAATGCACCCATCGTTAAATGCTCCAACACATCAAAAACATGGTCCCCATCGTAACAGCTCTCAAATATCTCCGCTGCTTTTATCCTGTCAATTTGAAGCAAAGCCATCTTAAATGCTTCTACTGGAATGTGAGCTTCCTTCATGAAATAATCCTCCATTCAAAATATTCAATATATTCATTTTACCGTCTATTTATCTATTTGTCATCTTAATTCAATTATATCATGAATTTATTGTGCATAATCACACTATTTTATCCGTCTATATCTAATCTTCTTTGACTTTTCAATCATCAAACCCTATAATGAATCTGGAGGTGATTAAATGAAGTTTGGACATATTGGTATAAAAGTACTCGATATTGAACGTTCACTGGCTTTTTATAATCAAGTGCTTTCTGCTAAAGTATTAAGTGATGAGCAATATCCCACAAGTCGATTAATTTTTCTGGAAATTGGCGGAACCGTTGTTGAATTAATCTCAAAATCGGAAAATGAAAGTCGCGAGCCTGGCCCCATCGAACACATTGCTTTCAAAGTAGATTCATTGAATGAAAAAATGCATATGCTAGAAAACTTAGGGATTGAATACTCTAAGCCTAGGGTGGTCGGAACAAATCAGATCATATTTTTTGATGGTCCTAATAACGAAAAATTTGAATTTGCAGCAATAGTAGACCCTAAAAAGACTTAAAGCTTTCTCAAAAATAAGATGATTAATTTAAATTTATCAATATTCTCTCACCTATTGCAGCATGACCCTTGGTATTGGGATGCAGGCCGTCCTGAGAAATATAATCTTCTAAGTTCAGCTTAAACAAATCATAGGTCGGTGTAAAAACTGTAAATTCATAAGATTCTATTAGCTTTTGAGTTGCATGATTCCATTCGAGAAGATATTCTGAATTTATTGCGTTTGTAGCACTGTAATCGAGATTGTATAAACCAAGAAAGACAATCATTGCTTTTTCGTTTTCTAATCTTATCACTCTTAAAATCTGGTCAAGCTGATCCAGAAAAATACGCATAGCCTCGTTAAAAGAGCTTAATTTTTCTTCACTCTGCGTTTTTGTCATCGCTCTTAAATCATTTCCGCCAATTGAAATCAATATGATGCCTGCTTGGCGGATTCCTTCAGCCATTTTTGGTTCTTTGACTTGTGATAAAAGCATCTGCGTTTTAAGACCTTCTATTGCAATATTATAATAAGGAATATCCGCCCCTTTTTCTTTTTCCAGTCCTTCAACTACATAACCCGCAAAGCCTTTTCCCGTCAAATCTCCGGTCCCTCTCGCTAAAGAATCCCCTATGAC
Source organism: Tissierellales bacterium (assembly GCA_016938195.1). Lineage (GTDB taxonomy): Bacteria > Bacillota > Clostridia > Tissierellales > Dethiosulfatibacteraceae > JAFGVC01. The sequence continues at coordinate 3,447 of JAFGVC010000040.1, forward strand.
AAGCACTGAATCTGCCTCAAAAGCATCTATTTTTTCCTCTTCAGTTGTAGCTATGTTATTCGGTTCTTTGTTTATTGCATTACCAATTGAAATCGCATTTTTAAACCCATATGCAAAAAAACCTAAGCCTAAAACAAAAATAATACCTACCGTATACCATATTATTTTTTTTATCATCTATATCCTCCTACGATAAAATATCCTTTTGTGTGAAAAATATAAAAGCAATGATAATAGCACCAATGCTCCACCCTAGCAAGACTAAAATGGAAAAGGACATACTTAATCCTTCTACGATTTGAAAATCTCCTGTAAGATAGGCCGTCAAATTCAAATTAGTTGTGAAAAAATAACGTGTTATTTTCCATTCAGAAATAAACAGACTCAAAAAACTGCCTCCAATTAAAGTCGACATCATGATACCGATAGAAGCAGAAGTGCTTTGAACCATCACTGAAACCATCAGTGAAAGCGAGCCAATGACAAAAGCCACAAAATAAGCAATTGCATAAACCATCAACAGATACTGCCATTGTGGGATTGTTCTGACAGCCGATGTATCTAGTTGATTCTCCAACACCCTAAAGCCTGTTACTACAGGCTCATTAAATCCAGAATAACTAAATACCATTGATGCAATCAAATAAGACAAAAGGGCAATCATTGAAATGACAACCATCTCGAGCATAGATAATGCTAAGAGTTTACCCATTATTATACGCCAACGTTTTACAGGTCTTGTTAATATCAGTTTTATCGTACCGAAAGTCATTTCTCCTGATACCATATCCGCAGCTAACAAAATAATTAATAGTGGCAAAAACAAAAATATAGACTGCTCTATTAACCGTCCCATAAATCTAGCTACACTAGAACTAATGGGATTGACGTCGTAATCAATATAAAACTTGATTTGTTCGACTCGTACGCGTATTGATGCTTTACCTCTGTCTGGAATATATGCGCTATCAAGCCTTCTCTCCAAATCTGCAAGCTGAAGCTCTAAAATATTTTTCCATTCTTCTTCATTCTCTATCTCAAATTGAACTGCAGCGCGTTCTTGAGCTTTAGATAGCGTATAATGCTCCCCGTAAGCAAAAAGGATAATCACAATGAAAAGGATGGCTGTTATCACATGCATTCTTTTTTTATAGAAAATCTTTAGGATTTCATTTTTGACAATATTAACCAATCGTTTCACCCCCTGTAAGCTCCATAAAAAGATCCTCCAGAGACTTCTGCTTTTTATATACGAATTTTACGGCGATATCTGAAAAAAGCAACTCGCGATTTATCCTCTCAATATAATCATCGTCAATATTGGCATATAGCGAGTCTTGCGAATCTTTAAAAGACTCAATGTCAAATTTTTCTCTCAAAATCTTCCTTGCTTTTGGCACATCATCAACATGCCAAATAATCTTATGTCCCTGGGATAAAGCTTGAACTTTAGAGTTTTGAATCATTTTTCCGTGCAAGACAATCGCAACTTCATCACAAATCATTTGGATTTCAGAAAGTTGATGACTAGAAATAAAAATTGTCATGCCTCGTTCTTTCGATAACATTTGGACTAGATTTCTAAATTCAATGATTCCTGCCGGATCAAGACCATTAGTCGGTTCATCAAGAATGAGTAATTTTGGTTTTTTCATAAGTGCCTGAGCGATGCCTAAACGTTGCTTCATGCCTAGGGAATAAGTACTAACTTTGTCATGGATACGCTTAGACAATCCTACCCATTCTACAATTTCATTTATCCCCAGCTTTAAATCATGAGGCTCCATCTTTCTTAGTAGCTCTAGATTGTCAAATCCTGAAAAATACTCATAAAATTCAGGATTTTCAATGATGCACCCTACTTGAGATATTGCTTTGACAAAGGATTTTCTAATATCATATCCTCCGATTTCAATAGAACCGGAAGTAGGATACATCAAGCCTACAATCATACGAATCGTCATTGTCTTGCCCGCTCCATTAGGTCCAAGAAATCCATAAATTTGTCCTTCTTTAACGTTAAAGGAAATATCGTTTATTATTTGTTTGCCCCTGATGGTTTTCGAAACATTTTTTACTGATAATATTATTTCCATATTTTCCCTCTTCATTTACCTCTATAGCTTATTATATACCTAATTAAAACAATTTTCGATGAAGGAATTCTACAAAAATATTTTGATTGTCAAAAAAACAAAAAAGCCTTACGGCTTTTCTGTGTTGTATTCACTAGCAAGTAAACTGTACATAGCGGCATCCACAATTCCCTTGTTGCTAAAATCAGCTTCTCTTAGCGTTCCTTCATACTTCAACCCGCACTTTTGCATCACCTTGCCTGAACCCGGATTGTTTGGATCATGCTGAGCTTCTATTCGATTAACCTTCACTTTGTTGAATAGATAAGGAATAATGGCACGAAAGGCTTCAGTGGTAATACCTTGGTTCCACCACTTACTGCCAATACAATAACCGATATGGACTAAATTGACCCTTTCGTTTTGATCAACAACACTAATTGTCCCAATGGGCTCTCCAAGCGCTTTCAAAACAATCGCCCATTGATAAAAATCTTTTCGTGAGTAAGAAGCTATCCAATCAGACAAAACTCTTTGAGTCACTTCAAGAGAGGCATGCGTTGGCCATCTTAAATAGGACGTCGTTTGATTATCGCTTGTCCAATTACGATAAGCCATCTCATCGTCTTGTGTTAAAAATTTTCTTAAGCATAATCTTTCAGTTTCAATTTCAATGGTTCCTAAATGATTCATCCATTGTACCTCCAGCGTACTTATCCGTTAAACATTGTAAAATATTGTTCTCATATCATCTTCTCTCTGACTGAGTTTGGCCCTAAAAAAACTCTCTGTATATTTAGCCAAAGGCAATTCAAATACCTGTGCCTCGTCAACCCAGATAAATTCTTCAGCTTCATCATTCAGAACTACCTCAAAATCATGCGTCCTACACAAATAATCAAAGACAACCATGTGCCTTCCTGTAGCATGAGGCAATCCTTCTTTGATAGCAATCAACTTCATATCATACAGACTCAGCCTGGTTTCCTCAAAGACCTCTCGACGCAAAGCTTCTTCCAAAGATTCTCCAAATTCGACATGACCTCCCGGAACCACATATAAATTGTTCCACTTTGACGATTTACATAAAAGAACCTTGTTTTCATCATTATAAATAATTGCTGCAACCACTACTTTTGGGCTCATAGGTCACTCCTAAAAATTTTCGACATTGAATTATCTTGTTTTTTTATATTCATTGTAATTATAGCAGAACGATTAAGTGACATCAACCGTATACCATACCTCCGTAATCAATTAACTTGTGATATAGCATGGACTTTTTTTCTAAAAAACTACAAAACGGCTTGACAAAATAAAGGCAAAGGATTAATATTTACATATTCCCATATTAGAATATGTAAATTATTAAATGATTAGGGGGCGCCATGAATCAGCTAACAAATATTTTTAAGCTTTTATCTGATAGTACAAGACTGCGTATGCTTGCACTCTTGTTTCAAGAAGACTTGTGCGTTTGTGAAATAAGTGGGATTTTAGATGTTCCGCAATCTCGCGTATCAAAAAATTTATCCAAGCTTAGGGATTTGAACTTGGTTATGGATGAGCGAAAAGAACGATTTGTATTTTACTCACTCCTTAAAGAAGATGTATTACTGGTTCAAACACTGCAATACATTCTTGACCAAAAGCTTTTATATCCTCAAATCGTTGAGGATTGTAAGCGATTAACTGACAAAGAAAAATATTTGAATCAATGCTGTGTTCTATGTGACTAAAAATATCAAAGGAGATAATGAAGAATGTTTATATTTCAATGGCTTAATAGTCAACTACTGAAAATGGATTGGCTATATCACTTAATTGAATTGTTCGTTGAAAACGTATTAGGACTTAATATTGAAGATTCATTAGGAGGAAGCCTCCACTTCTTCATATATGATGTGATTAAAATCTTTATTTTACTGTCTGTCCTAATATTTTCCATATCCTATATACAAAGCTTTTTTCCACCGGAGAGAACCAGGAAAATTCTTGGGAGATTCAACGGCATTAGTGCCAACATCTTAGGTGCTCTCCTAGGTACCATAACCCCATTTTGCTCATGCTCATCCATCCCTTTATTCATAGGATTCACAAGTGCAGGGCTCCCTATTGGTGTTACATTTTCTTTTTTAATTTCTTCACCCCTTGTTGATTTAGCGTCCGTATTATTATTAGCCAGTATATTTAATTGGCGGATTGCCATTTCTTATGTGTTTGTAGGGCTTATATTGGCCGTCATAGGAGGTACGATTATTAGCAAATTAAAGTTGGAAAAATATGTAGAGCCTTTTGTTTTTGGGAGCAAAGTAATGGAAATGGAACAAGAAGAATTGACTATCCACGACCGTATACGATATGCCAGAGAGCAGATGATTGAAATAATAAAAAAAGTCTGGCTTTATATCTTTATCGGCGTAGGCATTGGGGCAACCATTCACAACTGGATTCCTGAATCTGTCATATCCGCTGTTCTGGGCCAAGATAAATGGTATTCTGTATTACTGGCTACTATGATAGGTGTGCCGATGTACGCAGATATTTTTGGTACGCTTCCAATTGCAGAAGCACTCGTGCTTAAGGGCGTTGGTATTGGTACTGCCCTTTCGTTTATGATGGCTGTCACGGCTTTATCCTTGCCTTCCATGATTTTATTGAAAAAAGTTGTAAAAACACCCTTGCTCATTACTTTTGCAGGTATCGTCACTCTCGGAATTTTGATTATTGGCTACACATTTAATGCTTTTGGATATTTATTATTATAGGGGGAATACAATGAACGAACATCATCACCATAACCACTGGGAAGGTGGACACACACACGATGTTTCAAGCTTGTCAGGTAAAAAAATATTTTGGGTAACCTTACTGAATGCGACGATTACAATAGCAGAAATAATAGGTGGACTTCTTTCGGGGAGTCTAGCCCTGTTGTCGGATGCCATGCACAATTTAAGTGACACCATTGCAATTGCTTTATCCTACTTCGCATTTAAAATTGCCGAAAAACCTAAGGATGCAAAACGGACTTATGGTTACAAAAGAGCAGAAATACTTTCAGCCTTTATCAATGCTTCTGTTTTGATTGTTTTATCAGTCCTGTTAATGATAGAAGCCTTCAAGCGCTTCATTTCACCTGAATCTATTAATGGAAATCTGATGATTATTGTTGCTTTTATTGGCCTGATGGCTAATCTTGTTTCCGTTCTTTTGTTGGAAAAAGATTCTCATGCCAGCCTTAATATTAAAGCCAGCTATTTGCACTTATTAGGTGATACGCTTTCATCTGTTGGTGTTTTAGCCGGAGGAATTGCCATAAAAATTTGGGGAGTTTTATGGATTGATCCCCTTGTCACAATAGCCATTTCTCTATTCATCCTAAAAGAAGCGTGGAATGTTACAAGGAAAACCGTTGATATATTGATGCAAGCCTCTCCTGGTCTTGATTACGAACGCATTAAAAAAGATGTTGAAGCTATTGAGCATGTTAAAAACATCCATCATGTGCACGCGTGGATGATTAATGAAAACACCATTCACTTTGAAGCTCATCTGGATTTATCTGACATGTTATTATCAGAAGTACAACTTATCTATGCACAAATCGAAAAATTGCTAAAAGAAAATTATGGTGTTAGCCATATTACATTACAAGCAGAAGTGGACGCCTGTTGTTCTAAGAATTTTTTTAATGCTTAATACCACAAAATTAAATGTTACACTACTCCACTTATAATATGGCTTTTAAAATAAGCGTCACTCTCATTCATAGCTTGACTTGTTTTAAAAGATAAACCGAGGTGATTCAGATGTCTGTCAATGGAGTTATATTTCAATATTTTGAATGGTACCTAGAGGATAACGGAACACTCTGGAAGAGACTAAAAGACGATGCTAGTCATTTAAAAGAGATTGGCATCACTTCTGTCTGGATTCCTCCTTGTTTCAAAGCCACGGGTACAAATGATACGGGTTATGGTGTATATGATGTTTATGATTTGGGAGAATTTGATCAAAAAGGATCTATCAGAACAAAATATGGCACAAAGGAAGAACTACATCAGGCAATTAATGCACTTCACGAAAAAGGTTTGAATATTTATGCTGATGTCGTTCTAAATCATAAGGCGGGTGCAGATGGAACCGACAAGTTCATAGCTATTGAGGTTGATCCGAACGACAGAAAAACACCTGTATCCGACCCTTATGAGATAGAAGGTTGGGTAAGATTCGATTTTAATGCAAGAAACAACAAGTATTCTGATTTTAAGTGGAGATGGGAACACTTTAACGGCACTGACTTTGATAATATCTCCGGTAAGAAGGCTATCTTCAGAATTATTGGAGAAAACAAAAATTGGTCAGAGGATGTCTCTTTGGAATTTGGAAATTACGACTACCTAATGTTTGCAAATGTGGATTATATGCATCCAAACGTTCAAAAGGAAGTTTTAAAATGGATTAGCTGGTTTGTTAAAGAAACCCATGTGGATGGTTTAAGATTTGACGCCGTTAAGCACATCAACAGTCACTTCATGAAAATGCTATTAACCCACTTGCATAATGAATTCGGAAATACCTTCTACGCCGTTGGTGAATACTGGGAATCTAACAAATTAGCTATAGACAGTTATTTAAGAACAATCAATTATCAAATGGATATGTTTGACGTTGTTTTGCATTACAATTTCTATAAGGCCTCTCTTGAAGGAAAAAATTTCGATATGAGGAAAATATTTGACGACACCCTTGTTAAACAACATCCCTCTCTATCCGTTACATTCGTTAACAATCATGATTCGCAAATAGGACAATCTCTAGAATCAAATGTAAAAAGATGGTTTATGCCCTTAGCTTATGGTTTGATTTTGCTACGCGCTGATGGTTTTCCTTGTATATTTTATGGTGATTACTATGGATTGACTATAAAGGAGTCTATGTCACCTATACGCGATGAAATCTATAAGCTTCTTCATATCAGGCAAAACAATGCTTATGGCAATCAAATAGATTATTTTGATGACAAAAACCTCATTGGTTGGGTTAGGTTAGGAAACGAAGAACATCCCAATGGTTGTGCCATCGTAATGACTAATGGCAACCCCGGGATAAAGAAAATGAATGTTGGACAGATGCATCATGGAGAAATATGGGTTGATAAAATGAGAAACATCGAAAATCCTGTTCTCATTGACGAACAAGGAAATGGCATCTTTAAGGTAATGGGTGGTTCAATATCTGTTTATTCACATCAGCTCATATAAAACGCATTATCATCTAGGATAAACATAATATTATGAGAATAACGCACCCAGCTATATAAAAAGCTTGCTGATCGCGGTGAAATCCATCTCGTCATATTCTTGTGCCATCAAATAAAATTCATGAGCAAGCTTTGAAAAGGGCAGTGGTATGCCTTGTACTGAATCTAACGCAACTTTCAAATCTTTTCGCATGTGCTTCAGTTTAAAGCCCTCGCCAAATTGATGGTTCATAACATTCTTGAATTTCCGGTCAAAAATATCTGAATACCCTGAACTCTTTTTTATAATTTCATAAATAAGCTCCGGCTCAAGTCCTTGATTCAGTCCCGCAGAATAAGCTTCAATAAATGCAATAGCATGAAGGCCCACCATCATCTGATTCACACTTTTTACAGCCTTTCCTTTCCCTAATTCACCTACATACATGATTTTATCCCCAAGAATTTCCAGTATTGGCCTGACACCTTCCACGTCTTCTTTTTCTCCGGAGGCTAATATTGCCAGTGTCCCTTTCTCAGCTCCATTTATTCCGCCACTGACAGGCGCATCTATGACTCTACATTCCAAATCAGCATATATGCCACCTATTTCCTTGATGGTAGCTGATGAACAAGAGGTCATATCAACAATGGTGGTGTTCTTTTTTAAGCTCTCCATGAATTTTGGATCCAGAAGCACTTCTTTGATTTCCTTGTCTGCAGGTAAAATCGTCACAATAACGTCCGCTTTTTCCGCGACTTTCCAGAAGCTTTCTTCAATAACAAAACCTCTTTCTTTAAGCTTTCTCATCTTTTCTAATGATTTTGGGTTTTGGCTATGCCCTGAAATATAGAGCTCATGCCCCGCTTCAAAAAGCCTTATGGCCATCGGATAACCCATTTCTCCCAAACCAATAAATCCAATTTTTTTACTCTTCATAACCGTCCTCCCTTCCCTATCTCGAAAATCATCAAATAACATCTCTTCCTTCCAAAAAAATCAATGCAATCACCCTATTCTATTGATTCATAATGAACGCCATGATTTGGTCTACTGCTTGTATTTGTTGTTCTTCATGCGTAATCAAAGCTACGCCATCGCCTTCTTGTTCACCATAGTCTCCAAAATAGGCATGATTGCCGTCAATAATTTCAAAAACCTCATCAGCCATTTCAACTTTATCAAGGTCTAATTTTAAGTCGTAAGTTCCATAAATGACTAAAGAATCCATAGGAGCTTCATTGACAGGATAGGCTCCAAGCAATATTAATCCTTGTACCTTATTAAAGTTTTTCTCCAAATACTGACTCGCCATAGCACCTCCTAGAGAATGCCCCATAATATACCAATCATCAATATCACGATGTGATGCAATTACATCATCCGCAGCGTTAATATCCAAAACAGCCAAATTTCCAGGCATTTCGACTAATATAGGCGTCACGCCTCGATCAGCTAATTGAATCAATAAGGGAATATATGCCCTAGCCTCAACTTTTCCACCGGGATAAAAGATTAATCCAATTGGCTCATCAAATATCTCTTTTGCTTCTATCAAAGTATATTGTCCGTTCTCAAAAATCCTAGAGCTGTTTTCAGAAATAATACTTTGAACATAATCACTGGCTTTGTAATAATCATTTAAATATAAATAAACTCCGATAGCTAGTGCTAGCATAAGGACTAAAAGGCCTATTCCTATTCTTTTCATCAATTTGATTTTTTTATTCATTTCTGTCATTTATAATCCACCGTCCTTTTCTTGAGGTACTGGACTATATTTTCCTTTCCTAGAATTTGTATTTTGAAGTTCATATGGTTTAACAGAAAATAAATGTTTAAAAAGGACTACTTCGTAATTACCTAATGATACTTATGCCCGGCTCAGCCATATTTCCAGTATAACTCCATAAACAATCCCTGCTATGAAACTGATAGGATCACTGAAGCCTGTGGAACTGTAAAAAGCGAACGAAACCATAAGTCCAAGTAAAGCACCACGCAACAAAGCCTTGCTCTTCACAGTTGATACCCAAGGGGCTCCTACAACCAATCCAATAATCACACGGTTGTACCATAATGCAAATACAAAATCAGGCGAGGCTGTAAAACCTGACCTTATAAACGCGCCTACTACACAAATTAATCCCAACAAAGCCCCACCAATAAGCCCTACTTTCATTCTTTTATTCATCCTTATTCTCCTCCTTGAATAACCGCAAGAACCGTCCTACGATTATAATTTTTCAATTTTAACTAAAATTTCATTTCTCTTGAAAATACCGGGAATAAACGGTGGATTATAGAGAAAGAGCATAAATTCAGATGATATTTCCCAGTCATTACTATTGACCCATTGCTTAAGCTTATCCTTTTGTGAAGATTCAATTTTTTTATTTGAATTTCCACGATAATATATCGCTGCGTATAACCCTTCTTCAAATTTTTTGATGGACAAATTTTTACTGTTTGGAATTGGGGTTTTTTCCCATAATGCCTTGGGAACTACAAATGCCATACTCATCTTATTGTCATGCATTTCTTCTATAACCGGAACGGTCATACTAATCTTTTTGCTTTCGTTATTATTGCTGCTAATATAACTAAATAAGGTTCTAAATCCTTCGTTAATCATCGGGTCACTTTCATTATCGTATTCAACAATATAGAACGCATCATATTTACGAAGCTCAAACTCATCTTTGTTTTTCAAAACTTCATAATCAGGAGTCTCATATCTTCCCATCTCATCACATCCTCTTAATATTCATTATATCACAATTTATGACCTATCTTTATAACATAAGCAGGATTCCATAAAAGAATCCTGCTTATAAAGAAATTTATGACATGATGGTCCCTTCTTATTGATTTTATTCAAGATAATTTTCTGAACCATCAGAGTTCCTGTCATAGTTGTGTGTTGTTGTAGCCTCCAAAATATCGTAAAGTGCCCAGTAGTCACTTGGCAAATCAGTAAAAGGTGAAGCCGGTATCCCTACTGATTCAGTAGAAAGCTTTCTATTGAAAAGATTGTTGAGCATTACAATAACTTCAGCACGTGTCACCGGTGCTTGTCTCCACATCGGATTCAGCCAATCTTCACCTGCAGGACTGTTTTCCAAACCTTCGGTATATCCGCTTGAAACAGCCAAGGACACATACTGCTGACTCCAGCTCCCCGTGTTAATAACAGTAAGTGTTGGAGGAGTATAATTGGCAAATCGTGTTAATACTGTAACAAATTCTTCTCTTGTAATATTGTTTTTGGCTAAAAATTTTCCGCTAGGATATCCCTCAAATAATCTAAGACTAGCGACATATTCTATCTCCTTCCCGCCCCAAACAGGACTATCCAAAGCGACATCACTAAATTTGTTGCCCGTTCTCACAAAGCTAGCTTTAGTTGGGTCTTTTATGAGACGATACAAGATAGAAGCCATTTCCTCACGTGTAATTCCTTTTTCAGGTTTAACCGTTGAATCGGGATAACCTCCAATGTAAGCCGTATGCGTACCTGTTGCATTGCTCAGATAACGGAAGGTGACCGTATCTCCCGGATCTACCGCCTTGTACACGATATCATCAAGGAGTTTAAAGCCTTCTATCTCCAAATTTGGTGCAAATACATAACCACTTATAGGATATTCTATGGTCGAAGTATAAATAATCGGAGGCTCTAAGTCAAAATAACAATTGATTGTAACATCAGTGCTTTCTGGTTCTTCAGCTTCTTCAGGTTCTTCAGCATACTTAAACACGGCTAATAATCTACGTTGCCCCAAGCTGCTAAAGACATCAAGCGGCGATGCACTTTTTAAGTCATAACCGGTAATCTCAGGCGCATCCACCTTATTATCAGCAGGATAAGGTGCTTGATAAGCCGGTGTTAAAAAATTATTCTCTTCATCCATGATATGAATGGTTAGTGATTCAACACTAAATGGGAGCGTCTCATAATTAGCCCTATCTTCGTATACATTGCCAAAGATGGGTATAATGATGCCCGAACCAATATTCTTACTACCCACTTGTTCTATATGATAAGCATCCTCTGTCCAAGCTGAAGCAATCACGGTTGAATCTCCATACCCATTTTCAAGAACCTTGAATTTAACTTGAGTAATTATCTTACCGACAATATCATCACTCAAATGAGCCTGGTCCATGCGAACTTCAAAAGAAGCCTCCATAATATCCTCATCTGAATCTATGGTTTCATAAATTACATCTCCTACCATGCTGAATGCTGCATTTACAGCAACGTGGTCGATTTTAACTATATGCTTATTGTAACGATAGGTGAATTTAATTGTACCATCGCTTTCAATACCGACATAAGGATTGGCTAAATCTTCGGGTGCTGATGCCATACTTGAGTTGACATAAAATAAATCATTTGTATATAATCCATCAATAACAGCTGGATTGATAGGTACCATTGTAAAATCCAAGCCCATGCTCGGTGTCAAAAGGATAGGATCAATAGGTATAATCAGCTCATAGTCAGGTACGTCCATTTCATAAAGCGGTGGCATAAATTGAAATTCAGTTAGAGGAAAAGCATCTGCTTGTAGATTGATAGGCATAAATATCAATGTGATTGCCATTATGAACATAATAATTTTTTTATTCATATGAATTCACTCTCCTTTTTTTTACTGATTGCATCATAGTATTCCTAAAAATTGAAATCTTAAGTTCATCTGGATACCCAAAAAATATTTTTTTTGTTATTATTCGAATACTTTCCCACTAGCTCTCATAGAAGACAAAGCAACTCTACTAATTATCGCCGCCGCTTCAGCTCTCGAAATGTTTCTTTCTGGGTAGAATGTACCTGATGTATCACCTCCTGTCAATATACCTGCCCTATAAAGCGTCATAATTGAAGCATAATAGGGCGTCGTACTGTTGACGTCAGGCAAATGTACAACCGTATTTTGTTGCTCAAATTCACTTGTCGGCATCGCGTTTGAGAAAATATAGGCCATCTCAGCCCTAGTTGCAGTTCTGTTATAATCATCAAAATCATCCTCTTCAATTATGCCATTGTCTATGGCATAATCAACGTAAACCTGGTACCAAGGTGAACCCTGAGAAAAAGTAGCCGTTCCGGTTGAATAAATACTATGTACCCTCGCTGCCATTGTCACGGCCTCAGCTAGTGTAACATTACCTATTGGATTGAAGGTGGAAGGGCTGTTGCCTTTCATCAAACCATACTCATAAGCTTGCGCTATCACCTTCTGCTTATTAAATCCATACCATTGAGATTCATCAATATCAGTAAAGAATCCATTCGTATAAGCACTGTCTTTTTTAAAGTTTAATAAGGATCCGTTGCCTGTTCCTGATACAGGTATGGGTTTTAAGGTTGTAAATGCAACAGAATCCCCATAGAATACTTCTCCCGATAAATTAGTACCAAATGCCCTTGCATAATAACTTTTCTCAAATCCAAGAGTTGTAGCTGTAAATAAATAGGTTTTGTTTTTAATGTCATATGGGTTGACGAGAACCCATGGCGCAGTATCATGACTTAGATTTGCGTCAGAACCAATAAGGATCCCTACTGAAACCAATTCCTCAAAGCCTTGTCCCGGTTCTCTGACATTCATCCCTATTTCTGCCGTGCCTACACCAGGCTTGATGTTCCCTGTTGAAACAGATGCATTTGCAGAAGGTAGCGTTGAAAAGGTTTTAACTTCGCCATAGCTAATCCCCAAAAGATTTTGTGCGAAAACTCTGTAATAATAGGTCTGATCGTTTTGAAGCTTGCCTAGTACACGATAGGTTTTGCTACTTGGTAATTCAAACCGTCCAGAACCCAATATTTCTAATGTGCCTTGGGATCCCAATGTAGGTATTTTCTCATAAGTAGAGACCAGAACGCCATGCTTTATAATATCAGAGCCATTTGGATTGATACTCGCATAAACCATCGCACCGTCATCTTCAACGCTATCAAACGGAACTGTCGGATTGACAACAATTGGAAGACCCATCGTATCCGTGACAAATGTTACGACGCTACCTAAATAAAGCCCTTGAGGATTGCTCGTATAGCACCTCAAGTAATAGGTCGTATCCGGAGAAAGCCCCGTTAATGTGGTTGTGACTAAACCTTTACCTGTCATGCTCAAAGTGCCGGCAAAAGCCGATGTTACGCCTTCACCACCCGGCAAAGGATTTTGATTGGAAGACGAGTAGACGAGCATCCTAGTAAAAAGCTGCAGCGTACCCGCAGACACGGTAGCGTCAGTCTTGATAACCGCAGAAGTTGCGCTGACAGATTCCACCTCTGTTTTAGTAACTATTGCCTTGGATACGGTCGTCGGTTGATTAATGGTAGTGAATTGACCTGCGTATGTATAAGAAGTCCCATTTTCATTGGTTGCAAAAGCCTTATAGTAGTATGTTGTACCGGCCGATAATCCGGATAAGGTTGCACTAAAGCTTCCATTAACAGCCGCTGTCATGACTTGCTCCGCTCCGTTAGCTATCGATGGATTGATATCGGTTCCGTAAATAAATCCCGTTGCAGTTACCGTCGTGCCTGGTGGCGTTGAAAAGCTTGCACTAACTTGTTTTGTATCAGGCGTATTCTGAGAAGGGCTTAGTCCCAATTTGACGCTCGGTATTCCTTCTAGTGCAAGTGTCACAAAAGACTGTTGTGTTCCATAATATGTGCCCTGGGCATTTCGGACAAACGCTTTAAAATAATACGTCGTTTCAGGTATGAGATTGGTCAATGTCGAACTATAAAGACCGGACTTTGCTGTTGTATTGTTGTCCAGTGTAAACATAGTCCCTTCTTTACCTAGCTGCGGGTCTGATACTTCCGAAACAACAAACCCTCTCAAGGTTGGCGACAAGCCTCCCGTCAAAGCATTTCCGCTAAGCTTAATCGAATTGCTCGTCGCATCCTCAGACTTGATTGTTGTAGCACTCGGTGCATTTTCAGTCGCAAAAGTCTTTACTGCACCGTAACTTAATCCTTCCGGATTACGTACATACGCGCGATAATAATAACCGGTATTAGGCGAAAGATTCTGTATATATGCACTAAAAGCGATAGGAGTTTCCTGCGTACTAATGGGAACTTGTGCTTTAACAACACCTATTCCATCAATTTCAGGGTTATCATTGCCACTGGCTAAAGTTGCATATACAAAGCCTTGTTCCGTCAAGTATGTATTGCCGTTAAATGTAATTGAACCTTCAAGCTTAGCTCTGTCCGTCGCTATAAAACTAGCACCTATAGTTGAAACAGCTGCTATGGTAGGCGGGGGAAGCGTTTTGAAGGTTTGCTTGGTAGAATAAATAAATTCCGTACCCATTCCTTTAGATGATACGCCAATTTGTACATCATAACTCGTATCCGGAGATAATCCTTTAAAATAGAAGCTAATTTCGCCCTTTGACGGATTGAAGCTTAAGAGTTCTCCTCTTATTGCATTCGCATCATTCTTTGGATCCTGCGAGTCATTGTCATCAATCAGGGCTATCATCCCCGTCAATAAATCACGCGAGTCCACTTGAATATTTGCTGACACGGTAACATTGCTAGAGCCTTTTTTTACATATAAATTATGCACATTGGGCATAATCATTGTCGTAAATTCTAATTTATTTGAAAAGGCTGTCAAATCATGTTGATTAGTTGCTGAAGCTTGCGCTATATATGTTTTTCCAGGATCCAAAGGTATGTTATTCGGATAATCAAATAGCGTATACCCTATATTATATGGCATAATGCCTGTTGAAAATCTGACATTAGGTTCTAGTGTCCGAGGTAAATTTCCACCGGTATCATACTGCTTTTCCATAACGGTTATGGAATAATCCTTCATAACTGCTTCACCGGAGCTCATTATAGAGCCCGTCACCGGATTAGCGACGTGTCCTGTTCCAGTGCTGAAAAGTCGCCCTCTCAAATTAGCAGAAAACGATCTAATCTCTGCTGATTCAAGAGAGATTTGCGGTGCAAATACAGATTCAGTTCTAGTTCCGATAAAATCGCTTAAATAAATTCTTTCTACATCGTCTACCCCAGCCATTCCGGAACCGGAAAAGGCCCAGCCGCGAATTTGGACGTAGTATTGTGTATTCGATTTAAGATTTGTAAAAACATGCTTGTAATCACCTCTTGGGTCTACAGGTGAGTCAAATCCAAAGCTGTGTGATTTAATATAGGTTTTGTTTTCATCGTAAAGCATTACACTTAAAGACTGTCTTTGCTCGTTTGAAGTGTCTTTACTGTAAGTAAAAGAAATTCCAAAGCTACTGCTAGTCCTATCGGTCACACTAATATTCGTGATAAACTGTGACGCAGCTTCTGAAGGAATAGGTGGTATCATTCCAATAAAAAGAAACAACACTAAAAGAAACACACTGCTCTTCCGCAAAAATAAGTTAGAATTCAAAAGCCAACTCATTGCCAAACCTCCTTGAATTTTTTATCCCTTAATTCACCTTCTACTACATAAAATAAATAACGTTATTATTATTTTAACATTTAATGAACATGATTTCAATAGGACCCCTCCATTAACTAAAAATTTAACATTCAGTACCTGAAAATTAGCATCAAACTGATAATTCAAAAAAAAGAGCCTGCAATTTAACATAACCTACAGTGCTCCAGAATAATTTTAATCATATTCATAATTACAATATTTCAAATACTTTACCTGCATTTAAACTTTTAAATTTTTCTCCGTATTTTTTCGACAATAGATATTCCGCAGCTAATCCCGTACAGTGTCCCGCTGATATAAACTGCAAATTGTATTCTTCCAATTTGTCAATGATTTCATTGATTTGAGCTTCGTTTTTATTAAGCAAATGAAGTCCTCCAATAATTCCATAAACTTTGTTGTTTCCCGTTATTTTAATAGCATGCTCGATGATTTCAACAAGACCTGCATGACTACAACCCGTCACAATAAATAATCCTTTTTCTTTTAAATTAAATACAACAGACATATCATCTAAGAAGTAGTCGGTTTCATATTGATTATCGCCTATTTTATTTAAATACCCCGTTGGCTTAGCTTCTATTTTTCGATTGACTTGACCGGTAGAAATTGCCCCAGGGAAAATTTCAAAAATTTCTTTTGATAATTTTAATTTTCCGCCGTTTTGCTGTATTTTTTCTTTGCTGTTCTTTTCGGATATTCCTTTGTATACCAACCGATCCGTTTCCTTATATGTTTCTCTAAATAAATCAGTGTGTCCTATGATTTCAATGTCTTTATTTATCTCTTTCAATAAGCCTACCAAGCCTCCCACGTGGTCATCATGACAATGAGATAAAAATATTTTTTCCGATTGTTTTAAATTGACATTTAACGCATTGGCATTATAGATGATAGGTTCGTGCTCTTGCCCCGTGTCAAAAAGCAAGGTGTGCTTTGCTCCATTACTATAAAATTCGATAAAAAAGGAAATGCCATGCTGGGCCAAATAAGACTTTTGACTATCTGCCTTATCATCGACAAGGGTTGTAATCTTGAAATTTTCAACTTCTGCTGAAAAACATTGTTTTTTAATCATTTGTTTGCTCCTCGTATCATAGTTTTGTTATCCCATAGTCAAATATTATACCTATTATCAATTTTTTTCCATCATAATATTTATCATATACCCATTTAATCGTTTGTTGACATCTTAACCCTTAGTCATTAGAATTAGATAAGCAACAAAAATAAAGTTTGGAGGTTAATTTTGCCTAAGTCTGATTCTTGTCATATGAGCAATATTATCATAAGAGTATTGACTAGTTTTATCGTTCTCTTATTTGGTCTATTCGTCATGATTATCCCTGTATTTAAATCCATGTCAAGCACAAGTGAAGGATATCAAACTTCAATTTCAGGATTTGTCGTTGGTATTTTGTTTTTTCTTTTACTTCCCAATATTATTTATTTCATAATAACTATGAAAGCAAAGAAAACAGCCTATGTTTTAATACCGGCCATAATGTTATTAATAGCTGAATATTATTTTTTTCATGATTTTCAAACATGGATTGCTTCTGATGCAAATGCAGCCGTCGCACTCTTGTTTATTCCGATATATTTATTGTTAATATTAGGACTTTCCTACCTTATTGCATTTTTGACAGGGCGTATGAAAAAAGTTGGTCAATAGAAGACTTTCAAAATAATCTTTTAACACTTGCCAAGCCAATTTCATTTTCTTACAATTCAAGCCATGTACCAATATTCATTTCTATAGCTTTATGATACACAATGATTCCTGTTGAAACATCAGATAAAGCCATTCCTAAATTAGAACAGATTATTCTCTCTTTATCGTTTTCTCTACCGACTATTTTGCCTGTTACTATTTCTCCTAAATCACCATGAATACGATTAATTTTTTGAAAATAATGCATTTGTTCCTTAGTGTGTAATAATTGGGCTACATCATCTGTGCAAAACTTATCCGCTAAATCAAAAGTCTCGTCTTTCCAATAACAATCATAATCGACCGGTGCACCAAATGCTCCTTCTTGAAACCACTCCGGTTCTATTATTTTTTTTGGATTCTTGAGTAATCTTGTTGCTGTAACAATAATATCGCTGTTTTGAACAACTTCTCTTGGTTCATCCACGCATTTAAATTCAATATTAGGGTATATTTGCTCCATTTTACTGATATAATCATTGCATTTGTTTAAAAATGAATCATGAGCAAAAACCTTTTTTATATTTTTCTGAACAATCATCAAAGCTTCTAAATTTGATTCTCCTTGTACACCACAACCTATTATCCCTATGGTTTCAGAATCTTTTCTAGCAAGATATTTTGCGGCCACAGCATTTGCAGCTCCGGTTCTTTTCCCCGTTATCCACGTTGCGTCCATAACACAAATTGGGATACAGGTTTCCGGGTCGTTTAATATAATTAATCCTGTTGTATACGGAAGATTCTTTTTTGTGTTGTCCGCGTCTCCTGAAACCCACTTCATACCTGCCGATTTCATATCCGGTATATATGCGGGCATCGCATGAATAAACGACTCTTCTTTAGGATGTATGCCCGGCTTCGGTGGCATTTCTACCAGACCTCTTCCTTTAAGCTCAAACATTTTTTCTATAGCAACAATAATCTCTTCCATGGATATGTCGATTTCTTCAATGTCTTTTCTGGATAAATAAAGCATTTGCAATTTTTTCATGGCTTTTACTCCAATCTTTTATTGTATTTTTGTGAATTTAAAGTATATCGAAACTAATGAATCAAATCATAAAAGCCGTTTAGAAATCTCTATAGATGTTTTTGTTTTTCCCAGACCCCCTAGCGTGCATCTCAACTCAAGCGGGAGCTTGAGCCCTATATCATAAATGGCACCAATCGTTTCATCTAGAGGGATCACCTTATCAAAGCCGGCAAGTGCCATATTAGCGCTTACAATTGCGTTTGAACCGCCCATAATATTTTTTCCGAGGCAAGGAACTTCAACTCTATTCGCTACCGGATCACAGGCTAATCCAGTAACATTCTGCAATGCTATTGAAGCAGCATCAATGCACTGTTCGACCGTCCCATGAAACATTTGAACGAGACCGGCGGCTGCCATGCCCGACCCGGCACCACACTCAACTTGACAACCCGCAACTTCAGCCGAAAAAGTTGCCCCTTCAGAAATAAATACGCCGATCAATCCAGCCGCTAGCATGCCATTTCTGATTTCTTCTCTCGTCATGTTTAGTGTTTTTCCAACGGCAAGCAAGGCTCCCGGCAAGCAACCGCATGAGCCTGCTGTCGGTGCTGCAACAATCACACCCATTGAGCTTTTTACTTCCATGATTGCGGTGATGAATTTAATAACTTGATTCAATACATCTCCTGGAATTAGGCATCCACTTTTAATGCCTTCTTCAATTTTGTTGGCTTGTGATCCTAGTATTCGATCCGCATAATTTGTTCCTTTCAAACCCTCCTCTATCGCATGTTCCATTATTAGTATTAAGTCATCCATCTTCTGTAGAACTTCCTGTTCAGAAGTATTGCCCCTCATACTTTCATACAGCACCGCCATTTCACTCATTTGCCTGTTGTCTCTTTTGGCAAATTCCAATAGTTGAGATGCTGTTGAAAAAGGCACCTTGCAATTCACACTTGAAAGCGTAGGCAAAATAGGTTGAAGATCTATTATTTCAATAACATCAGATAGACTACGCAAAGCTTCCAAAAGTGAAGCTTCCGTTTGTACTTTTGTTTTTATATTAATAAGTCCTCTATTCAGTCCATTTTCACTTGTAATCTCTTCATAACCACCCATTATATTTTCAACGCTTTTCACGATACTATTTAGCTTTGATTCTGTTGTATCAACTAATATCAATAATTCAAAAAAATCCCCGCAAATTGAAACTTTAAAGGCTTCAAATTGAACTATTTCAATCATGCCACCCCCAACCGATATGGCTTCCCAAAAATGATTATTGCCATTTTGATTGTATACCTGAATACGATAATTGTTAGGATGCGATGCACCATAATCCGAAACCATATATTGAATTTCTATGCCCCTTTCTTTTGCTATTTCACATGCGTTTTGAACAGAATGATCGGTCAGCTCCATGCCAAGTATTCCGCTTGCAAACCCAATATCAGAGCCGTGGCCATGATAGGATTCAGCCAATGAACCATTTACATCAAATTCTACAACAACTCTTTTAATATCCGCTTTGAAAGATTGCCGAATAATTGAGCCGATTCTTGCAGCGCCTGCAACATGGGAGCTTGAAGGACCTCTCATCACAGGACCTATCACATCATTAAATATACTTGCCGGTATTTTCTGCATACTCTCCTCCTGTTTCTACCAAATGAACGATTCTGGTTGTTTAGTTATTCTTATCAAACATCATTACCGTTATCAATTATTAAATTGTAACATTTTTATGTCAACTTTGAAATAAGGTATTTATTGTTGAAAGGGGTGTCTGTCCTAAAACCTGCATTTAGCAGCTTTTACTCGGTCGCGCCCTCTCAAGGTTCGACTCCCTTCCATTCAAAGCATCAAAAAAACACCTTTTCAGGTGTCTTGTTGATACTTTGTTTACCCCGAACAAGAAGGCTAACGTTTAAATCACTTATAATTTACTACAATTCAAATACTAATATAATCATTTAGAATTTCCATCTTTTAATCTCCCTTTGCAATATGGACAATACTTTGGATCGAAAATATATTTTGAATATAATCTATAGCAGTTAGGACGCCTTCTAAGTATAAAAAACACAAATTAAACAATACCAAAGTAAGCAAACATAATATACATTACAATTTGTTTTAAATAATTATTTTCATTGAGTACTAAAATAAAATAAAAAGTAATGGTATCTATTATTTTTTTCCCGGTTTTTATAGCCTCAATGGATGCTGTAATACGCCTTCTACGTAAATATTCAGATAATGACATTTGTGCTAGGAAAGAAAACATTCTTCTAAACTCATATTCTGAACAGTTGATTATTCTTGCTAATGATGAATATTTGAACAATAAATTTACTGTGCATTTTGTGTAATCTCTTGCATAGTTTGATAATTAAGCGCAGGGGGGTTGCATATATGTTTTTATCTAGTCCTTAACTCTATCGGTATCCAGTGATTTCTTTTTTCTAATAATGCGCCATCAATAAAAAATCCTTTATATTCATATGCTTTATCCCGTTTCTGCTTCTATCAATTTCATCCATAGAAACAACATATTTAGGATAGTTATCTGGTATTGATTCAAGTACCGAAAATTCTCGTTCCACCGTTTCATCAGAAGCTAGCAAATAAGAGACCTGAATGTATATTCTTGAACTCCCGATTAATGCTACAAAATCCACTTCGTTATTACCATTTTTCCCTATAAGCACATCATATCCCCTACCAAGCAATTCAATATATACAATATTCTCTAAGGTTTGATTGATATCGCGCATATTATTTCCAAACAACGCTTCTCGAATCCCATGATCCGCTATATATATTTTTTCCTGAAATTGTAGTAATTTTTTACCCATTAACTCTTCTCTTTGTACCAAATGTAAAAAACAGGCAGCTTTACAATAGTCTATATAATTATAAATGGTTTCTGTTGAAACGCTTCGCAGTTCATTTTTAAGATATTTTGATATGTTAGAAGCTGAAAATGTATTGCCTATATTCGCTATAAAGAATTGAATCATTCTCTTCAATAATTCAATGTCCCTTATCTTATTCCGAGTTGCAATATCTTTCAATATGATTGAATCATAAATATCATTCAAATACTGCATAGCACTACGATCATCCATAGGAAACTGATAGAGAAATGGCATTCCACCCCTAACGAGATAAAGTTGAAATATCTCTTGCTTGCTTTTTTGAGGGAAAAAACTTAGTATTTCTTTATATGAGAAAGGATAAATTTTCACTTCTACATACCTGCCAGCCAAGTAGGTTGCAAGCTCACCCGATAATAATTTAGCATTGGACCCCGTTATATAAATGTCTGCATCAAAATCAATCATGATAGCGTTAATCATCGTTTCCCAACCATCAAGCTCTTGTATCTCGTCAAAAAAAAGATAATTCTTTTTTTTTGATTCAGTGGCTATTTTTTTAATATATTCATAGATTCCGTCAATAGTGATTACAAATGGATTCATTTTACTTTCAAGATTGATTGAGACGAAAAATTCTTCATTGATACCTTGTTGAATCAATTCTTTTTGAATAAGCTCAAGCATGACTGATTTTCCTGAACGCCGTATGCCTGTTAATACTTTAATAATGGGTTGATTTAAAAACGGACGGATTTTTGACATATATTGTTCTCTAAAAATCATTTTCGACACATCCTTTCTCATAGTCTTTAACTTCACTTTAATTCATTTATAACGAAAAGTCAAACGAATTATTAATTTTTCACTCGATACATCGAAATCTATTTAAAGGTTTAATTCAATGAAACACTCCAAGCATTAAAATCACACTTAACAATCCATATTACCGATTTTGGTGGCCGCCTTAAACACCTACGGTATTTCTGGCGCTCGCAAACTTCGTTTGCCTAACCCTCTCCATCTCCTCCCTTGCATGAAAAGTCTCCTACAATACCCCCTCACATACATACGGGAGTCGCTCTGTCCTAAAACCTGCATTTAGCAGCTTTTACTCGGTCGCGCCCTCTCAGGGTTCGACTCCCTTCCATTCAAAGCATCAAAAAAACACCTTTTCAGGTGTCTTGTTGATACTTTGGTGAAGGCGGTGGGAGTCGAACCCACGTCCGAAAGCATTTCCATACAACTTTCTCCGAGCGCAGTCAAGATTTAGTTATCGCTTGATGTGACCAATCTAGACAAATGTCACGCCAAGCTATCTCCGATTGTTCCGCAAAAGGTCGAAGCACCCCTAATGCAGTTCCCTGATTTGTTTGATGCCCCAGTATAGCCTACAGGTCGGCTAAGTGGAACAAGCTAGCAGCTTACGCTGCGTATGCTAAATTATTGTTTGTGTTTGCTTTTAATTTAGGTTGCCACTTTTAACGCTGTTTGGCGACAGCGGCTCGCTTATTATACTTCTATACCCCCGTCGAAACCAGTTACGCCCCCTTAATAATCACGGACTCTCTGCATTCTTCTTTCGGCATCTTTTTTAGCTATATCTTGTCTTTTATCGTATTTCTTTTTACCCATGGCCACAGCTAACTCAATTTTTACGAGACCATTTTTCAAATACAAGCTCAAAGGAATGAGAGAATATCCTTTTTGTGTTGTCAATCCAACGAGTTTCCTGATTTCTTTTCTGTTTAGCAAAAGTTTTCTTTTCCTCAATGGATCAGTATTATAAATATTACCTTGTTCATAAGGGCTAATATGCATAGCATGAATGAAGGCTTCTCCACTTTCAATCTGACTATAGCTGTCTTTCAGATTTACTTTTCCTTGTCTAATCGATTTAACCTCTGTACCGGTCAACACAATTCCGGCTTCATAGGTCTCTTCGATAAAATAATCGTGGAGTGCTTTTTTGTTTCTTGCGATCACTTTTGTGCTTTCCTTCAATTCAATCACCTGTCCTTATGTGTAGCATATTATAGCAAATCCAACAGATACTGTCAAATGACGCTGATATTATGGTTATGTTTATTTATGGTTAATCAGTCAGCTTGATGCCTCGATCAGTAATTTCAATGAGCTTTCTTTTATAGAGCCTCCCAATAGCAATTTTAAATGCATTCTTGCTCATATTAAAAGTGGCTTTAATGGTGTCCGGATGAGTACGATCGTTATATGGTAAAAAACCTTTTGCTTTGACGAGCATTTTATATATTTTTTCTGCGTCATCATCCATTTTACTGTATACAGAGTCAAATAGATTCAGATTTAATTTTCCATCTTCTCTTACTTTGACAACTCTAGCATCAACCTTATCACCAATGCTTTTCCCAAAAAAATCTTTTTCTTGAATCAAACCATGATATTTATCTTCGACAGCAACCATGGCACCCAGCCCTCTTTTCATGCTGTAGATGGTACCTTTTACGCGATCTCCAACCTTATAGGGAGATTCCGTACTAAGCATATCATAAATATCCATTGTTGCGCATAATCTCTCGGACTTATCCAAGTAAACACCCACTATGTACTGATGTCCTACTCTGAGCTGTCCCTTTTGTTGAGCAAAAGGTAAAAACAGTTCTTTATCCAAGCCCCAATCCATAAATGCGCCTATGTCTGTGATATCATTGACTTTTAGATATCCAATCTCACCGATAACCAAAAAAGGCCTCTTGAGTGATCCTTCAAGCTTGTTATTGTTCTTATAAACAAAAACCTCCCTAAATTCTCCCTTTTCAATAATTTCTTGCCCCTTCTGTTTTGTCACGTAGACCTCTGTCCCGTTTTCATCTATGAAAATCAAGTGCTTTTGTTCTACTTTATTTAGTCTTAACGACTGCATTTCTCCTAATTTTATCATATGACTCCTCTACTTTATAAACATAAAATCTATTTCAGCTTTTTGTATATTAACTCGGACCAATTTTACCTTTTGTACATCCCCAATTTTGAACATTTTTTTTGTTCTTTCTCCCAATAGACAATAATTTTTTGCATCATACAGATAATAATCATCCGTCATGTTGGATATGTGAACCAGACCTTCAATGGTATTGTCAAGTTCAACAAAAACGCCAAAGCTTGTCACGCTTGAAATAATACCTTCAAACTCCTCTCCGATATGCTGCTCCATATATTGAGCGATTCGAATATCGTCAACATCACGTTCGAGTTGTTCTGCCTTTCGTTCGTTTGTTGAACAGCTTTTGGCTATTTCTTCGATTTGTTGATTCAGACGCTTTGCCTTTTTTTCTAATGTCCCATTCAAATAATACTTGATAATTCGATGAATTTCTAAATCAGGATACCTTCTGATTGGAGAAGTGAAATGACAGTAATATTCTGATGCTAGTCCAAAGTGGCTGTCATGATTACTGGTGTATATAGCTTTTTTAAGTGATCTAAGCATGATGGTACTAATCACCGTCTCTTCTTTTTTACCTTTTATCTTATGTGAGATGCTCTGAAATTCTCTGGGATGGATGTTGTTAATTCCCTTTATAGCATATCCGAAGTTAGCTAAAAATTTATTGAAATCCACAATGCTTTCGTAGTCAGGGATTTCATGTATCCTATAAATGAAAGGAATCTTAGCCCAATACATATTCTCAGCAATTGTTTCATTGCAAATAATCATAAATTCTTCAATGATTCTGTTTGCAATGCGTCTTTGATATTTTTCAACTGCGACAACCTGATTGCTTTCATCTAAGATTATTTTAGCCTCTTCAAATCCAAAATCGATACAGCCTCTCTTTTCTCTTTTTTCCCTTAGAATTGTGCATAAAGTCTCCATTGATTTAAAATCATCATAGAGATGGCTGTACTTTTGCTTCAATGTCTCATCTTCTTTTTCGAGGATGTCAGACACATCATCATATATCAATCTAGCTTGAGATTGAATAATGCTTTCATCTATCGAAAATTGAGTAACCTTTCCTTTTCTATCAATCGTCATGGTAACAGATAACGTCAATTTATCCTCATATGGATTTAGACTGCAAACTCCATTGGAAAGTTCCTTTGGCAACATCGGTATGACACGCTCTGGCATATAAACCGAAGTGCCTCTTTTCAATGCCTCTGCATCTATTTCAGACCCTTCTCTGACATAGTGGGATACGTCGGCAATGTGGACTCCTAATTCAAATTGTCCATCTTCTCTTTGAATAATGTGAATGGCGTCATCCAAATCCTTGGCATCAGCTCCATCAATGGTTACTATTTTGTATTGCCTGAAGTCTTTCCTTCTTGATATTTCTTGAGGAGCTATTTCCCGGGAAATGGAGGCGGCTTCCTTTAATACGGGCTCCGGAAATTCTATCCTAATATTATTCCTAATAAGAGCTGACATAATATGCGTATTGATGTCTTCCGATGAACCCAAAATCTTGGTAATAATCCCTTCTGGATTTTTTCTTTTTCCAGGCCATTCCGTGATTTTCACAATAACCTTCTGTCCGTCTTTTGCCCCGTTGAAATCACCCTTTGAGATAAATATATCTTGAGAAAGCCTCTTATCATCGGGTACAACAAATCCAAAATTTCTACCAACTTCCAATGTGCCAATGACTTCATTATTGTTTCTGGAAATGATTCGGATGACTTTGCCTTCTTGTCTTTTTTCATTTTCCGTGATAGCGACGGGCCGAACGATGACTTTATCCCCATTCATTGCTCCGTTGAGATCCGCAGGTGCAATGAACAAATCTTTAATTCTTTTATCATCAGCAATAAAAAAACCATAGCCTTTCGAGGAACCTTGTATTGTTCCGACCAACAAATTCATTTTCTGGGGGATAGCGTATCGGTCATTCCTAGTTTTTACTATTTTGCCTTCCTCTTCCAGTTGGGTCAGAATTTTAAAGAGCTCTTTTTTCATATCCTTTGAAGTGTCTAGCTCTTTCATGATTTCACCTAATAGCATAGGCTTATAGGCATCTTTGCTCATGAATTCTATGATTTTTTCCTTTACATTCATATTTTCTCCTGACGGGGTTTTATTTCTTGACCCCTTTGGCCATGTTATTCAACAAATCCACATCATAAGTCTTAATGTTTGAGGATTCATCTTCATGCTTCTTAATGGCTATATCAATCAGTCTATTAATCAATTCCTTAAAAGGAATCCCAGACGGCTCCCACAAGTAAAATGAGATTGAGCCTGGAATAGTATTAATTTCATTGACAAATATATTCTTGCCATCATATAAGAAATCAACTCTCGAAGTGCCTGAAGCGTCAATTGCAATAAA
The DNA here is from genome assembly GCA_016938195.1 of Tissierellales bacterium. GTDB lineage: Bacteria > Bacillota > Clostridia > Tissierellales > Dethiosulfatibacteraceae > JAFGVC01. The sequence continues at coordinate 30,141 of JAFGVC010000040.1, forward strand.
AGCTTTTTTAGCAAGCTCCTGTATTTCATGTGCCAACTCATCAGGTATATCTGCCGGAATGACTCTCTTTTCAGACCCTTTGCCTTTGCTTCCACTCATATATTTATCTTCATATTTCAAAAATTCTCGCCAACCAACGGGTTCTTCACAAAGAGAAGCAATGACATCGTCTTCATAGCCCAAGACGGCACAATTAATTTCTCGTGGATTTTCAATGCATTTTTCGATGAGAATCTTTTTATCATAATGTAGCGCAACTTCTATTGAGTTTCTTAATTCTTCTGTGTTATGAGCTTTCGAGATGCCTACACTTGAACCAAGATTAGCAGGCTTCACTATCAATGGAAACCCTATTTGACTCGCTTCCTCTAAGTATTTTTCCATGTCTTTCAAATATTGAGATTTGTAAAACCAGACACAATCGACGACCGGAAGCTTATCCGCGACAAAAACTTTTTTCATTGAGACCTTGTCCATGCCTAAAGCCGAAGCCTTGACATCCGGGAAGCAATAAGGCACTCCGCAGGTTTCCAAGATGCCTTGAAGCTCTCCATCCTCTACGCTTGTTCCATGTACAGCCGGGATAACTACATCCGCTTCTGTTTTCTCAATTTTCTTTGAAAATAAACCCTGTTTTAAATCCGGGTGAGGATAAAGGGCAAGGCTTTTTTTATTTGTGGGGTTATGCCAAGGGATAACCTCAATAACCTCATCAAATTTTTTCTTCTTGTAGGTGTCAATTTGATGTAGAGAAGTGCCAATCAACCACCTTCCTTGTTTATCGATGTAAATGATGAATGGGTTATATTGAGTTCTATCAATATTGTCAAAAATTTGCAAGCCCGTAATAATAGAAACTTCATGTTCTACTGATTTTCCGCCAATGATGATTCCAACTTTTTTCATGTGATTATTCTCTCCATTATGTTTTTTATTCTTCGTTATATGTTTCCGGCAAATCATTTTCAAACAATACAACATCGTTTGGTTTTAAAAGATTTTTTAATATTTCCTGTGAGTCTTTTAATGATTTTACCAGTATAATTCTTTCCTTATCAAAGCCGCTTTCGACTAATCCTTCTTGGATAGCCTCCGTTCTTTTGACACCTACAAGTATGGCATAATCACATACCGAAGCAATTTTTTTGCCGAATTTCTTGTTCTCTTCATATTCAATCGGCCCAAGTTCAATCATCCCGGGAGTCACGATGATTTTCCTTTGATCATTAAATTGTGATAATACATCAAGTGCTGCCGCGGCTCCGTCCGGATTGGAATTGAAGGCATCATCAATGACAGTTACACCCGTTCCCGGATTGATTAATTCAAGTCTATGCGCAACCGGTTCGATTTTTTCTATTCCACTCGATATTTGTACCAAAGTCATATCTAATGCATAACCCACAGCCGCTCCGGCTAAAATGTTCAAAATATTGTGTCGTCCCAAAAGCTTTGTTTTACAAACAACGTTACCTTTTTCTTTTATATGCAAAGTGAAGGTTGATCCTTCAGGCGTTGTGACAATTTGATCCGCAAAAACATCTACGTCATTTGGTTTTTCTAACCCGTAAAGTATCTTTTTGGTATAGGTCATATCCGCTAACTTTTTAACATGCTCATTATCGTAATTAAAAATTGCAATCCCATCAGGAGGCAATTCTTCAATTAGCTCATATTTTGTTTTCATAATATTTTCTATTGTTTTGAAGGTTTCAAGATGGCACGGTCCGATGGAAGTTAAAACACCGATTTTAGGATTGACCAACTGCGCCACTTCTTTGATTTCTCCCATTCTTTCAGCTCCCAGTTCGGCAACAAAAACACAATAAGTTTCGTCTAGCTCTTCGTTGATAGCCTTGCTGATTCCCATTGGCGTATTATAGCTTTCCGGCGTGTGATAAGTCTTATACCTTTGATTTGTGATAGTTGCAACAATAAATTTAGTGCTGGTCTTTCCATAACTACCTGTTATGCCAATGGTCTTTAAATCTTGATAACCCTTTATCTTTTCTTGAGCCATGCGGTAAAACTTATGATTGATTGATTTTTCAACCGGGGTTAAGAGCCAAATTCCCCCCACAATATAGTAAAGACCGTAATAAATGGACAATGAAAGAATGAGGGCATATATCGATATATAATATTCATTTCCAGCTATCCAGCGACTAAATCCGTAAACAATCAGCCCGTCTAAAATAATCAGAAGAAGAGTGCCTTCCATCAGACGCTTTGCTCGTTTTGTCAAAACTAATGGTTTTTTTAAATCATATTTTGCAAATTCAATCGAAAAAACGGCTGCACCAGCCCATAGGACGGCAAATAGATAGCTGTTGAATCCATAGCAAAGATAAACATAGGACATCAAAACTGTTGCAATAACAAAGATTTTTGATTTTTTAGTATAGATTTTATCTTTGTTTCTATTGATCCAGTTCATGTATTTTGGATTGTCATACATTTCTATTTGCATCATGTGTAGCGAATACTTCATACGGAAAAAGATGTTTATGGCCCAGCCTAATGTAATAATGAGTATTGGAAATATCATTTTTTTCTCCTATCAACAGTTTTATGACTTAATCCCTAAAAAACTGTAAATTACCCTTTTGAACGTGTTGTAATCATCTATATATGCGTAATGTCCGGCATCTTTGATAACGACCAGCCCACTGTCAGGTATTTCCTGCTCCATCGCTTGACCCATATACAATGGTGTCGCATCATCCTTTTCACCCCAGACAAGAAGTGTGGGAGCCTTGATATCCTTGAGGAGATGTTTTAAATTGTCATTAACTACCTTGACCATCGTCTGTCTCATGATACCTTGAGCTTCTCTATAATCAACAGAACCAAATTTATTGTAAAATTTTTCGACTTTTTCTTGCTGTGTTTTTCCAAAAGACAATGCAATTACTATTTTTTTCATCATTTTAAACCAAAAAACCTTCAAGTGGTACTTCAATGTTCTATTTGGAAGGATACCTGAGCTCCCAATCAAAACGACTTTGTTAATTAATTCAGGTAGTTTTGCCGATAATATGATGGCTATTCTTCCACCATGAGAATGTCCAAATAGGATAACGTCTTGCATTTCTTTTAGTTCCATGAATTTTTGGACCACCTCGGCATAATCATAAGAATTAAATGCCTTTTGAGGAATAGAACTTGCACCAAAGCCCGGAAGGTCCATCGCAGTCACTTTATAGTGGTTGCTAATCAAATTCATGATTGGTCTCATGGTATCAAGACTGCATCCCCAACCGTGTAGTAAAAGCACGTCCTGTCCGCTACCTTCTTGAATATAATTAATTTTTAATTCATCAATTTCTATTATCATTTAAACTCCATTTTATTTCGGACTAAATAGATTATAACAGATATCTTCAATTTTTGAAAGTGAAAAAGCCCCTTGCAGGGGGCTTAGTCTGATTTCAATATGTTCTACTTATTTAATCAACATTCCGCCGTACTGGGCAATCAATGGTCCAAATACGAGAGCAACAATAGTCATAAGCTTGATTAAAATATTGATTGATGGTCCCGATGTATCCTTGAATGGGTCTCCTACTGTATCACCAACAACTGCGGCTTTATGGGCATCACTTCCTTTTCCGCCATAAGCGCCACCTTCAATATATTTCTTGGCATTATCCCATGCACCGCCGGCATTAGCCATCATAATTGCCATTAAAACACCCGAAACAAGTGATCCTGCCAATAATCCACCCAATGCTTCCTTGCCTAGAATCAGTCCGGTTAAAACAGGTGCTACCACTGCAAGCACACCCGGAATAATCATTTCTCGCAAGGCCGCTGTCGTACTAATGTCAACACAAGTCGTATAATCCGGTTTAGTTGTGCCTTCCATAATACCAGGCATATCCCTGAATTGTCTTCTGACTTCCTCAATCATGGCAAAAGCAGCTTTACCAACCGCTTGCATTGTAATTGAAGAGAAAAGGAATGGCAACATACCTCCTATCAAAAGTCCTGCGATGACAGTAGGCTCTGTTAAATTAATGACTGTAAGTCCAACAACTTGCGTATATGAAGCAAATAATGCTAAAGCCGTCAATGCAGCTGAACCGATAGCGAATCCTTTACCGATAGCAGCTGTGGTATTGCCAACGGCATCCAATTTATCCGTGATAGCTCTAACTTCTTTAGGTAATTCACACATTTCAGCAATACCGCCTGCGTTATCTGCAATCGGTCCATAAGCGTCTACTGCTATTGTCATCCCTGCTGTTGAAAGCATGCCGACAGCTGCCAAGGCTATCCCATATAATCCTTGTGCAGGGTCTGCTGTTCCACCTGACACATAATAAGCAATCAGAATACCTATTGCAAGCACAAGCATTGGGAATGTTGTCGATCCCATACCAACGGCAAGTCCGCTGATAATATTGGTAGCTGCACCTGTATTGGACTGATCTGCAATCCCTTGAACAGGCTTATATTCAGCTGATGTATAATATTCAGTGATTTTAGCTATAATAATGCCCACTAACAATCCTGTGATAATGGCTGCAAATGGCTTAACAGTGCCTAATATGGCATTGCTTAGGAAATATGCAGCTATGATAACAATCACAGCACTTATATTTGTACCCATATCTAAAGACTTTTGAGGATTTGATCCTTCACTTCCTTTTACAAAGAAGGTGCCAATAATTGAAGCAACGATACCTACTGAAGCAAGCACAAGTGGAAACAATGCCCCATCCGGTCCAAATGCAATTATTCCTAATGTGATGGCTGAAATGATGGATCCCACATATGATTCAAATAGATCAGCACCCATTCCTGCAACATCACCAACATTATCGCCAACATTATCTGCAATAACAGCTGGATTTCTAGGATCGTCTTCAGGAATCCCTGCTTCTACCTTACCCACAAGATCAGCACCGACATCAGCAGCTTTTGTATAAATACCACCGCCTACACGTCCAAAAAGTGCGATTGAAGAGGCTCCCAAGGAAAATCCTGTAACGACGGAAATATCATCAAAGATAAGATATAATACACTTACGCCGATAATACCAAGTCCTACGACGGCCATACCCATTACTGAACCACCTGAAAAAGCAACTGATAATGCTTTATTCATTCCATATTCCTTTGCAGCATTTGCCGTTCTGACATTGGCCTTGGTTGCAACCTGCATGCCGAAAAATCCGGCTAATGCTGAGAATATCGCTCCGACAAGGAAACAAACAGCCGTTGACCAACTAATTCCAAAACCTAAAATAAGAAATAATATTCCTGCAAAAATGGTCAAGGTTTTATACTCTCTGCTTAAAAAAGCCATGGAACCTTCATGGATATAGGATGCAATTTCTTTCATCCTGTCCGTGCCGGCATCTACCTTATTAATTGTCACAGCTTTGTAATACGCGTACAACAAAGCTATAACACCTACAATAGGTGCTATCATATAATTCATTTTCAATTGACCTCCATATTAATTAATATTTATGATTAAAGTGCCGCTAAAAATAATGTCAGCACAATAAAAAGCACTGCTGATACCGTCGTCAGTTTTTCTAGCAGCCCTTCATAACTTCTTCCTTTATTTTTACCCCAGATAGATTCTGCTCCGCCTGCAATTTCGCCGGATAGTCCCGCTGATTTTCCTGATTGTAATAAAATACTGGCGATAAGCATTAAGCTTGCTGCAATAAGTAATATTGATGCGAATAATTTCATAACCACACCTCCTTTTCTGATTAACAGGAGTATTCTATCACAAGAACTATTATAAATCAATAAAAACCACTCACTTAGATTAAAAAACATCAAGTCTAAAAAGACTTGATGTCTTAAAATAATGATTTATATTTTTAGATTGTAAAAAGTTTTCATTCCTTTATACTGCGCTGCTGTTCCCAACATATCTTCAAGTCTTAATAATTGGTTGTACTTGGCAACTCTGTCCGATCTGGAGGGTGCACCAGTTTTGATTTGTCCCGCGTTGACGGCTACAACCAAATCAGCAATCGTATCATCTGAGGTTTCACCGGACCGATGAGAAATAACAGCAGTATAACCTGCTCTTTTAGCCATCTCTATGGCTTCAAGCGTCTCAGTGACTGTTCCTATTTGATTAAGTTTAATCAATATAGAATTGCCGATGCCCTTTTCAATACCTCTTGCAAGTCTTGATGTATTAGTAACAAATAAATCGTCGCCCATGAGCTGTATTTTTCCTCCCAATCTCTCAGTCATCATTATCCAGCCTTCCCAATCTTCTTCATCAAGTCCATCTTCGATTGAAATAATAGGATATTTCGTTATCAAATCCTCATAAAAAGCTACAATCTCTTCCGCTGTAAACGTCTTGCCTTCTCCGGATAGGTTGTATTTTTTTGTCTCCTTATCGTAAAGCTCTGTAGCTGCCACGTCAAGCGCAAGCATGACGTCTTGACCGGGAATGTAACCGGCTGACTTTATCGCTTCAACTATCGTGGAAAGTGCTTCTTCGTTGGATTTCAAGTTAGGTGCAAATCCCCCTTCATCTCCCACGGAGGTGCTTAAGCCTTTACTCTTTAAGACTTGCTTCAAATGATGGAAAATTTCAGCTCCCATTCTAAGCGCTTCCGCAAAATTCTTTGCCCCCACCGGCATTATCATAAATTCCTGAATATCAACATTGTTATCCGCATGTTCTCCACCATTCAGAATGTTCATCATTGGCACCGGAAGTGTTCTGGCATTGACTCCGCCAAAATATTGATACAAAGGCATTCCAAAAAAATCAGCCGCAGCTCTTGCACAAGCCATCGATACGCCTAGGATAGCATTGGCTCCAAGCTTTCCTTTGTTGTCTGTCCCGTCAAGCTCAATCATAATCTGATCGATGACAACCTGATTAGCCGCATCCATTCCAATCAATTCAGGCGCGATTAAGTCATTGACATTTTGAACAGCTGTTAGGACACCTTTTCCCATGTATCGACCTTTGTCGCCATCCCGGAGCTCTACTGCTTCAAAAGCACCCGTTGACGCGCCGGAAGGTACGGCGGCTCTTCCGTATCCACCATTTTCCGTCCAAACCTCTACCTCTATGGTAGGATTTCCTCTGGAATCCAAAATCTCTCTTGCATAAATATCACTGATTATACTCATCTTATTTACCTCTCTAAAATTATTTTCTTATTAAATTTGCTTTTCAATCAAAGTGTGCCCGGTCATTTCTAGTGGTTTTTCAATATCTTGCAGGTCCAATATCGTGGGTGCGATATCAGCGAGAATTCCTTCTCTCAATGCGCGTTTAGGCGTGCTTATCAATATCAGTGGCACCTTATTGGTTGTGTGTTGAGTAAGTACGGAATGGTTCTCATCGAGCATCTCTTCTGCATTTCCATGATCAGCTGTAACTATCAAATTGATATTGTTTTTGATTACATAAGTCGCTATTTCTCCTAAGCACTCATCTACAACTTCTACGGCTTTGATGGCTGCTGACATGATACCCGTATGTCCTACCATATCCGGATTGGCGAAATTCACAATAACAACATCATATTGCTGTTTTTCTAGTTCACGGAGTAATGTGTCCTTAACCTCATAAGCGCTCATTTCCGGTTTAAGATCATAAGTAGCCACTTTCGGGGATGGAATTAGAATTCTTTCCTCCCCTTTATTTGATTTTTCAACGCCTCCATTAAAGAAAAAAGTGACGTGGGCATATTTCTCTGTTTCAGCTAATCTAAGCTGTTTAAGTCCTTTTTGGCTGATATATTCTCCTAAAGTATTTTTAAGAAATTGTGGCTTATATGCCACTGATACATGATTGATCGTAATATCATATTGCGTAAGACAAACAAATTCTGTTTTGACACGTTTTCTTTCAAATGCGTCAAAGCCATCATCTACAATAGCTCGCGTAATCTGTCTGGCTCGGTCCGGTCTGAAATTAAAAAATATAACACTATCCCCGTCTTCTATCATTCCCTTCTCATCGATAATAATTGGCTTAATGAACTCATCATTCACCCCTTCACTATAAGATGTCTCTACAGCAGCGACAGGGTCTTTACAATGCAAGCCAATATGGCTAATCATGGCCTCGTATGCTAATTGAGTTCTTTCCCATCTTTTGTCTCTATCCATTGCATAGTATCGCCCCATAATTGACGCAATTTGACCTAAGCCAATTTCATCTATTTTTGCCATTAGTTCTTTAACATATCCTATACCATTGTTAGGTGGCACGTCACGTCCGTCCATGAAACAATGGATATATACTTCAGTTAACCCTTTTTCCTTGGCAAGTGTTAACAGTCCGTATAGATGTGAATTGTGGGAATGTACGCCTCCATCCGAGAGCAATCCCATCAAATGAAGCTTTTTATGATGACGGACCGCATTTTCTAAAGCACGATTTATTTCAGGATTATTTTTTGCTTCTCCGGTCTCAAAGCTCTTCGTGATTCTTGTCAATTCCTGATAAACAATCCTACCCGCACCAATATTCATATGTCCAACTTCGGAATTTCCCATTTGTCCTTCAGGGAGGCCAACATCATAACCACTTGTTCTGATTAATGTATTAGGATATTCTTTAATTAATCGATTGAAATTCGGTGTATTTGCTTTTAAAATCGCATTGCCTTCATAATTTATACCGTGACCCCATCCATCCAAAATCATCAGAATCGTTTTATTTTTCATTTGTTCTCCTGATAATTAATAATTTTTTGAAAATCCTCTGCTTGAAGGCTGGCCCCTCCTACAAGAGCTCCGTCAATATCCGGTTGTTTCATTAAATCAGTAATGTTTTCCGGCTTAACACTTCCGCCATATTGAATTCTGATTTCTTGGGCCTTGTCTTCTCCGAATATTTGCGACAATATGCTTCTGATATAAGCAATCATCTCATTCGCTTGTTGACTAGTGGCTGTCCTTCCTGTTCCAATGGCCCAAATAGGCTCATAAGCTAGGACCAGTTTCGATGCCATAGCGTCAGAAATGTCCTTTAAGCCTCCTAGCAATTGCTGTTTAACAATATTTTCTGCTATTTGACCTTCTCTTTGCGCTAAGGATTCTCCGACGCACAGAATCGGAATCATATCATGTCCTTGCGCCGCTTTTACCTTCAGATTAATTGTCTCATCCGTTTCGTTGAAAAACTGCCTTCTTTCAGAATGGCCGACAATCACATATTCTACTCCTAAATCCTTCAACATTAAAGGTGATATTTCACCAGTAAAAGCTCCTTTGTTCTCAAAAAAAATATTTTGCGCACCTAATTTAATACGGGTATCTTCTATTAATTCTCCAACTGCGTACAACGCCGTAAAGGGAGGACAAATCACAATATCACGATCAACGGGGTATTCCTGTCTTGTCAGTTTTTTTACAAGCTCAATGCTTTCTTCAATATTATTATTCATCTTCCAGTTTCCGGCCAATATTGGTTTTCTCATCATTTCCTCCTATTTATCTTCTATAGCTTCTATTCCGGGCAGCAATTTGCCTTCCATATATTTCAATGAGGCGCCACCACCTGTAGAGATATGTGTCATCAATTCAGCAAGTCCTGCTTTTTCTACTGCAGCCGCGCTATCTCCACCACCAATGATTGAAATGACATCCTCTTTTGCCAACGTCTTTGCTATTTCATTTGTACCTTCTGCAAAGTTTTCAAATTCAAAAACTCCCATCGGCCCATTCCATATGACCGTTTTTGAATTTTTAATAACTTCACTGAAGCTTTCAATTGTTGCCTTTCCTATGTCAAGACCCATCGCGTCTTCAGGAATTTCTTTCCAATCGACAACCTCATATTGATCAGTATCTTTAAATTCTTTTGCCACCTTATAATCCATAGGCAAAAGCATCTCGACACCTTTCTCCTTAGCCTTTACTAATAATGCCTTGGCAAGCTCTACCTTGTCTGCTTCAAGCAAAGACTTTCCTACCGGATAACCTTGTGCTTTTACAAAGGTAAAAGCCATCCCGCCGCCCACAAGTATATAATCAGCAATTCCCAATAAATTTTCAATTACACCTATCTTATCCGAAACCTTTGCGCCGCCTAGAATAGCAGTTAGCGGTCTTTTGGGATTTGACAAAGCACCTCCGATAGCCTCAATCTCTTTACCAATTAAAAAACCAACAGCAGACGGAAGATACTGCGTCACCCCCACATTGGAAGAATGCGCTCTATGTGCCGTCCCAAAAGCATCATTTATAAAGACATCCGCTAAGGATGCGAGCTCTTTAGAAAAATCAAGATCATTTTTAGTTTCTTCTTTTCTAAATCGGGTATTCTGAAGAAGCATTACTTCACCGGGAATTAGACGATCGGCGAGAGCTTTAACTTTTTCGTTGACAACCTCATCATAATCGGCAAATACAATCTCTTTTTCAAGTAGATCTGCCAATCTTTTAGCCACAGGTTTCAGGGAATACTCTTGTCGTGCTTCTCCTTTCGGACGACCAAGGTGAGACATCAATATCAGACTGCCTCCATTTTCAAGTACATAGTTTATTGACCTCAGTGCACTTTTTATTCTGATATCGTCGGTGATGTTTAAATCTTTATCTAAGGGAACATTGAAGTCGCAACGCATCAATACCCTTTTATCCTTTAAATGCATATCCGTCAGTTGTTTTTTCATCATATCCTCCATTACACCATCAAAATAAATAAAGCTGTAGATTAATCCACAGCCTTATTTGAATTTATATATTTGCAATATGCTTTAGTGTTCGAATAAGCTGTGAAGTATAGGACATCTCATTATCATACCAAGAGATGACTTTAAACATTTTTTTGCCATCAACTTCTATTGAGGAGGTAGATAACGCATCAAACACACTACCGTAAGATGTGCCAATTACATCACTAGAAACAATAGGGTCTTCTGTATAGGCTAACGTCTCATTAGCAGCAGCTTTGACTGCGTTATTAATATCTTCAACAGTTGCATCTTTCCTCAGTTCTACTACCAAATCAACAACTGAACCTGTGATAACAGGTACTCTCAACGCAATACCGTCAAGTCTTCCCTTTAGATTCGGCATAACCTTGCCAACCGCTGCCGCTGCTCCTGTAGAAGTCGGTACAATATTCGCTGCCGCCGCACGTCCTCTTCTAGCTTTTATACCACTCTTATGCGGTGTATCTAAGGTTGTTTGGTCATTGGTATAAGCATGTACTGTCGTCATAAACCCTTTGATAATACCAAATTGATCATCCAGTACTTTAGCTACCGGCGCAAGACAATTCGTCGTACAAGATGCACCGGATATAACCGTTTCAGTTCCATCCAACACTTCATGATTCACATTGTAAACTATAGTCTTCATATCTCCTTTGCCCGGTGCAGAAAGAAGAACTTTTTTGGCTCCGGCAGTGATATGCTTCTCAGCGTCTTCTTTTTTTGTGAAAAATCCTGTGCACTCAAGCACCACATCAATCCCTAGTTCTTTCCATGGCAAATTTTCAGGATTTTTTTCCGAGAAAATCTTATATTCATTTCCTTCAACGATAATTTTATCCTCTTTAAAGGAAATATTATTTGTCTTGTAGTTCCCCTGTGACGAGTCATACTTCAACAAATATGCCAATGTCTCAGCATCTGTGAGATCATTGATGGCAACAATTTCAAAATCCTTGTTGTCATACATTTTTCTAAAAGCCAATCGTCCTATTCTCCCAAATCCATTAATCGCAACTTTGATACCCATTTTTTCATCCACTCCTTAGTTTATTTTAAGTATTTCTTTTGCTGTCTCTTCGTCCGTGATTAGCGTGTAATCATGATAGTACCTTGAAAATGCAGTAATGGCCAAAGCTTTATGCCGTCCTGCAACTGCGCAAATGACTTGCTTGATTCTTGTCAAATCATCCAAATCAATCCCGACAGAATCCGAATGCATGACCGAACGTCCGTTTTTGTCAAAATAGTATCCTAAGGCTTCTGCCTCAGCATTTTTAATCTTTAACTCATCCTTCATTATCTCCGATAAGCCTCTTCGATTTGCCATATCCAAGGCCGTCCCTATTCCAAATACCAAAATATCGATTTTTTTGATTGCATCTAAAACACTTTTTATCTGAGGATTTGTCTTCAATACTTCCATGACATTTGGATTGACATTGTCCGGAACATGCAATAATTTGTATTCTGCCCCTAACTTATGCGCAAGCTTTGCAGCTACTGAATTGGCTTGAATCTCAAGCTTCTCTCCAAGCCCTCCCCTTCCAGGAATAACCATGATGTTTTTTTTGCTTTTGGAGTCCCCCATCGCATTGGCAACATGAGCCATCGTTGTCCCGCCCATAATTCCAATTTTAATATCATCCTCCAAATATTGCTGTATAATTTTCGATGCTTTTCTCCCAAGGTCTTTTCTGACAATCTCGCTAGCTTCATAATCTCCTTCAACAATAGCCACACACTTCAAACCAAGTTTTTCCTTAATCTGATTTTCCATCTCCTTGAGCCCTTTAATCTGATAAATGAGTTCTTCCGTCTTAAGCAAAATCTCTTCGCCAAGCTGAGACAGCTTCATGCCGGAAGCATCGCTATAAATCAGTCCAAACTCTCTTAATCTGTCCGTTTCTGAACGGAGAACTCTTTCGCTAATTGACATATTTGCAGATAAAGCTCTTCTCCCCACCGGCTGCATACTTTTAATTGTACGCAGGATTCCATACCTTTTCAAGATAAGTTCAGACATTTCAGGAACAATGATATTTTGAATTGATAGTACCCTATCAAATTTCATAAGAACCTCCTGGTCATATTATGTCCCTATGTTTATTTTTTTGTCCCTATTCATTATATCCCTCTTGGTTCGCAATTGCAAGCAAAAAAAACTAAATTAAGCCTGAAAATTCAGGCTTAAAATCTCTTTCTCAATGATGAAGCCGGTATTTCCAACTCATCCCTATATTTTGCAACCGTTCTCCTGGAGATGTCGATTCCCTTTTGGTTTAATATGTCCGATATTTTTTGATCACTCATAGGCTTTTTAGTGTTTTCTTTTTCAATCAGATCCTTTATCATCGCTTTGATACTAGTGGAAGCCATGCCATCATCATTTCCTTCCTTTGAAATCGAACTCGAGAAAAAATATTTTAGCTCATAAAGCCCTCTCGGGGTTTGAACGTACTTACCATTGGTCGCACGACTAACCGTTGATTCGTGCATTTCAATATCTTCAGCCACATCCTTTAAAACAAGCGGTTTTAGAAATTTATCCCCTTTTTCAAAAAAATCTATCTGATGCTTCAAAATCGATTCAACAACCTTATACATCGTGTTCCTTCTTTGTTCAATACTTTTTATCAGCCACATCGAGGCGTTCAATTTGTCGTACAAGAATTTATTGGTTTCCTTATCATCTACCGTTTTCATGATATCCTTGTAAAAACTGCTAATTCTCAATAGCGGTATGTCTGAATCATTAACAATGATAATATATTCTCCGTCCATTTTTTTTACCGTTACGTCAGCTGAAATGTATTTAATATTATCACTGTCAAGAACAAATCCCCTAGACGGTTTTGGTTCCAGCATTCTAATAATATCACATATTTCCTGAACTCTGTTGACAGATACATCAAGGTCTTTTGCAATGCATTGCATTCTATTACACGCTAAGTCCTCTATGTGATGGTCAATGATGGCATAAACCTTTGAATCGAAAATACCTTTCTCCTTAAGCTGAATCTTTAAACACTCATTCAAATCTCTTGCCGCTACACCAATCGGGTCAAATGCATGAAAGAGATTGAGCACCTCTTCAACTGATTCTAAAGGGACTTTTAGCTGGTTGGCTATTTCAGTAGTCGGGATTGCTAGATACCCTTTTCTGTCTAGTGAATCAATAATTCTCTCGCCTATTTTTCTTTGCTTTTCATTTTTTACTGCTAGTCCAAGCTGAAATCTTAAATAATCATTTAGAGATTGTGCCTTGGACGTGTATGATTCAAAGGTTTGTTTGGATTCAGAAGTATCGCGATAGGATTTATAGCTAATATCATCATATCTTTCTACGACTTCATGCCAGTCAATCCCCTCGTCCTTAGGAACAGAATCGTTTTCCTGAGTAGGTTGAGTAGGTTTTTCTCCGACTTCAAGAAAAGGATTAGCCTCAATCTGACGTTCAATATAATCCTTTAGCTCAATATTGTTGTATTGCAGAACTTGAATGGCTTGTCTAAGCTCTGGTGTCATAATTAATTTTTGAGTTTGTTGTAGATTTAATTCAAAACCTATTTTCATTTTATCAAAACCCACATTCAAGATTCATACCAACTTTTTGATATTGGTACGTTACTTTTATTATTTTATCAAATTTTAACAAAAAAATAAAGTTAATTCTACAAAAAATAGAATTAACTTTATTAATTCAATCGAAATAATGAAAATCTATCTTATTTTTCTCCTTTTTCATAAGGAATACCGCTTGAAGCAGGACCCGTTGCTTTTCCAACTACCCCTGCTAAAGCAAATATAGTTGCAACGTAAGGTAGCATCTGTAAAAATTCAGGAGCTAATTTGATGCCAATTGTCTGTGCCTGAATTTGCAAAGCTTCTGTAAATCCAAAAAACAAGCAAGCAAACATGGCGCCAACAGGATGCCATTTTCCAAAAATCATCGCGGCTAAAGCAATAAATCCTTTTCCAACTGACATTCCCTCTCTAAAAAGACTAATGGTTCCTAAAGATAACGTAGCTCCAGCCAATCCCGCCAAGGCTCCTGAAATCATAACACAAATGTATCTTGTTTTGTAAACATTTATTCCTAGTGTATCTGCAGCTCTTGGATGTTCACCCACCGCTCTCACTCTCAGTCCAAAGGGTGTTTTGAATAAAACATAATATGAGACACCCACCGCAACAAAAGCAAGATAAACAAAGGGTGTAAACCGACTAAACAAATCTCCTAGAATCGGTATTTTTTCTAAAAAGGCTAGACTTTGTGGATTGCCGGTCAAAGATAATTCTTTCGGAAGTGAAGTCGTCTGTCCCGACCTTTTCCAGACCATTTCAAGGAAATAAGCTGTGATACTTGCAGCTAAAACATTAATAGCCACACCTACAACTACTTGGTTGGCTAGCAAATGTATTGCCATGAAAGCCAATAAAAGGGATGTCACTATACCTACTAAAATCGCACCCCCTACACCTAGCCAGGCACTTCCATAGAGATAGGTGATTAATACGGAAAAGAAAGCTCCCATGAGCATGATACCTTCTAATGCAATATTGACAACACCGGATCTTTCGGAAAAAGTACCTCCTAAGGATGCGAAAATGAGAGGCGTTGCCAGCCTAAAAGCCGATGCGATTAATGCAATGATAATGGTAAAATTCATTTCTCATCACCTTCTTTCGGTTTTATTTTCGCTTTCTTTCTTTTTTCAAGAATTTTGGACATCTGATCAGCAGCCACAAAGACAATAATAACACCTTGTATGATGCCGATAATTTCTTTTGGAATGCCTGCAATTTGCATTTTTCGTGATCCATTGCTCAATATACCAAAGAGCAGGGCGCTAAAAATGATACCAATAGGATGATTTTGCCCTACCAAAGCCACAGCAATTCCATCAAATCCATATCCCGGCATATTGGGCGTTTGACTTACTTTGTATAATAAGCCGGCTACCTGAACGGCACCTGCCATACCTGCCAAGGATCCGGAAATAGCCATGGATATAATGATATTTTTGGTTTTATTGATACCACCATATTCTGCAGCGTCCGGATTTTTACCGACTGATCTTAATTCATAGCCAATTGACGTTTTAAAGAGCAAAATATAAATCACAAAAACCATCGCTAACGCTATAAAAATTCCTGTATGCGCACTTGAATATTCAAATTGAGGTATTATTTCATTAAGTTTGGTAAGCTTTCCTGCATCTGTCAAGGAAACAGTATGGGCTTTTTTTTCAGTTCCCTCAAGAACTTGAGGATTTAAGACCGCCTTAGCGATATAATTTGATAAATGTAACGCCGTATAGTTTAACATGATAGTGGTAATAACTTCATGCACACCAATCTTTGCTTTTAAAAAACCTGCAATAGAAGCCCATAATGCACCAGCTAAAGCTCCTGAAATAACAATTGCAATAATTAGCGGAAGATGTGGTAGCCCTTGGAAATACCATCCGGCGGCTACAGCGCTGATTGCCCCAACAATATATTGACCTTCGGCTCCTATATTGAATAGACCTGTTCGAAATGCAACCGCAATGGCTAATCCCGTAAACAATATAGGTGTTGTTTTATATAATGTCTCTCCAAAGCTACTGAATGAACTAAGGCTTCCCTGGAAAAGGGCTTGATAGGCGACTATCGGACTATTATCTGACGCTATAATAAAAATAGCGCCAACTAAAAAACCTAACACAATTGCGATTAAAGGAAATTTCATACTATTCCAAATTTTTTTAATTAATTTTTCACCTTTCAAATATCCTCACCGCCCTCCACTTTGTTTATAGTTCCTCCTGCCATCATGATGCCTAATTTCTTTTCGTCCGCATCCTTTGCATCTAGACTTCCAACAATTCGTCCGTCATATATCACACCGATTCGGTCTGCCAAGGCAAGGACTTCGTCTAGTTCTAGCGAAACAAGCAAGACAGCCGTTCCATTATTTCTTGCCTCAACAATTTTCTTATGCACAAATTCAATAGAGCCAACATCAAGACCTCTCGTAGGTTGTGCTGCAATTAAAACTTTAAGGTCCTTATGAAATTCCCTTGCTACAATCGCTTTTTGCTGATTTCCTCCTGATAGGGAATGAGCTGTTACATTTTCACTAGGCGTTCTGACATCAAACTCCTTAATCAGTCTTTTAGCATGCTTGTGAATTTCGCTGTAATTCATCATTAGTTTTTTTGTAAAGGGTTCCTTATAATGATAACCTAAAATCATATTTTCCGCTAAATCATGATCTAAAACTAGACCTCTCTTTTGTCTATCCTCAGGAATATGCCCAACGCCCTGTTCAATAATTTTTCTTGATGAATATTTTGTTACATCCTCTCCATTGATAAAAACCATACCCGATTTAATTTTTCTAAGTCCGGTTATAGCCTCAATAAGCTGTGATTGTCCATTGCCATCAACGCCTGCTAATGCAAAAATTTCGCCTTCATTCACATTGAATGAAATCCCCTTTACAGCTTCAAGAAAACGATTGTCAAGCACATGTAAATCTTTAATTTCGAGAACCTTATTGCCTGTGAATTCTTTTGTTTGCTTATCAACAGTCAGGTTAACTTTTCTTCCGACCATTAATTCCGCAAGATGGTCAGTGTCCGTATCTTGAGTACTGATAGTATCAATAAACTTGCCCCTGCGAATAACTGTTACTCTATCACTGATAGACATGACTTCCTTAAGCTTATGCGTAATCAAAATAATAGACTTGCCTTCAGCAACAAGATTTTTCATGATAACGCCTAGCTCCTCAATTTCTTGAGGTGTTAAAACGGCCGTAGGCTCATCAAGGATGAGTATTTCAGCTCCTCTATAAAGTGCCTTGAGAATTTCAACTCTTTGCTGGATCCCTACAGAAAGATCCATGACCTTTGCTTCAGGGTTAACTTTTAATCCAAATTTTTCTGAAATCTCTCTTACCTTAGCGTTTGCGACTTCCATATCTATTGAAAGTCCTTTTTGGGGTTCTCTACCCAAAACAATATTTTCGGCAACTGTAAAGGTTTGAACTAGCATAAAATGTTGATGGACCATGCCTATTCCTTTTTCGATTGCAGTATTTGGATCTTTTATGATTGTTTTTTCGCCATTGATAAATATCGAACCTGAAGTGGGACGGTATAGTCCGTACAAAATATTCATCAACGTCGTCTTTCCGGCTCCATTTTCTCCAAGAAGAACGTGAATTTCACCTTTTTTGAGATTAAAATCAATATCATCATTAGCAATAACACCCGGAAAAATTTTAGTGATGTTTTTCATCTCAACAACGTTAGACAAAATAACCCCTCCTGACATTTTCTATTTAAAAAAGGCCGAATGTTTCCATCCGGCCTTTATGATCCAACTGTTAAAGTTCAGGAACTTCAAAAGCCTCAAAGGTTGCAAGGTCAGTCGGTACAATAATTGTGCCGTCTATAATTGCCGCTCTGTATTTTTCTGCTGCTGCGACCATTTCTGCAGAAAGATTTCCGGCTTCATCGCTATAACCAACACCATCGACCTCAAGTCCAAATTCAATGGTTTCACCTTTAAATGTTCCTTCTACAATTGACTTAGTTGCTAAATAAGTTGCATTATCAACCCTTTTAATCATAGAGCAAAGAACATGCTCAGGATCTAATGCCGATTGATCCATGTCTACTCCAATAGCCCAAAAGTCTTGCTCTCCTGCTGCTTGAATAACTCCAATGCCACAAGCTCCTGAAGCATGATAAATAACGTCAGCGCCAAGTTGATGCTGTGCTAAAGCTGCTTCTTTTCCGAGAGCCGGGTCACCAAATGAACCCGTGTAGTTGACAAGTACCTGTGCGTCAGGATTTACGGCCTTCACACCGGCTTGGAATCCATATTGGAATTTTTCAATTAATGGGAATTGCATCCCCCCAACGAATCCAATAACATCCGTTTCAGATGTAAGTCCGGCTATAACACCTACTAAGAAAGAACCTTCATGCTCTTTAAAAGTTAATCCGGCAACATTTGGAAGAACAATACCTCCTTCGTCAATAATAGCGAAGTTTTGATCAGTAAATTGCTCTGCGGCAGCTTTAGTTGCATCAGCCATCAAGAATCCTACTGAAAAAATAAGGTCATACTTTTCTGAAGCAAAAGCGGTAAGATTAGGACCATAATCATCTTCATCATCAGATTCAAGCACTTTAACCTCTACTCCAAAATCTTCTTTAGCTTTAGTTAAACCTAGATAAGCCGAATCATTAAATGACTCATCCCCAAGTCCGCCCGTGTCAGTAATCATTCCGACTACTATTTGTTTTGCAGGCGCTTCTGTTTCTGTTGGCGCTTCTGTTTCCGTAGGAGCCTCTGTTGGTGCCGCAGTAGTTGGTTCTGCAGGTTTGCTACATCCGGTTAGTGCAAGCGCAAATACCATTGCTATCACTAAAGTTAATGCCAATACTCTTTTCTTCATTTTAATCCTCCTAAATAAGATTGTTCCTCAAGTTAAATTATATTGCAATTCAATTTTAATAACAAGCTATTTTAATCATTTTAAATGTTACAAAAAGTTCTAATTTTCCATTTCCTCAATATATTTTTCAGCCTGAACCGCAGCAATAGCTCCGTCAGACGTTGCTGTGACAACCTGTCTAAGGGATTTTACCCTTACATCTCCGGCTGCAAATACACCTGTAATATTAGTTTTCATATTTTCGTCAGTTAGGATATATCGATTCTGCATATTGATAATGCCCTCAAACAATTCAGTAATAGGGTCATATCCGACAAAAACAAAAACACCCAAAATCCCATCTTCAGGACTAGCCTTCTTTTCAGTGACCTCACCCGTCTTAAGATTTTTAAGGACAATTCCATTGACAAACCCTTGACCCATGACTTCTTCAACTACGGTATCCCAAATAAAGTCAATTTTCTCATTCTCAAAAGCCTTTTGCTGAATCGACTTGGCCGCTCTTAATTCATCTCTTCTGTGGACAATATGGATTTTTTTAGCAAACTTTGAAATAAACAGCGCTTCTTCTACTGCCGCGTCACCGCCACCAATCACATAGACCTCCAAGCCTTCAAAAAAAGGAGCATCACAGGTTGCGCAATAAGAAACACCTTTTCCAATGAATTCTTTTTCTCCCGGACATCCCATCAATCTAGGCTTAGCACCGGTAGCAATTATGACAGCTTTCGCTTGATAGTCATCTTTGTTACCTTTCAATATTTTAATTGGTCCACTCAAATCGACAGAAGTAATCGTATCAATTTCCCTTTTTGTATGAAATCGATCGACCTGTGCCAACATTTTCTCAATCAAGGAAGGACCTGTTTCTCCTTCGGCAGCGCCGGGATAATTATCTACCTCTTCAGTCTGAATAATCATTCCACCCGCTTTTTCTTTTTCCAACATTAACGTATTCATTCTAGCTCTTCCCGCATACAATGCAGCTGCAAGCCCTGCCGGGCCTCCGCCAAGAATAATCACATCATATAATATACTCATGTCATTACACCACCTTTATTTTATTACTTCTTAAGATTTTACATCAAATCACAACGTTAATCAATTATCTCCATTGACTATTTTCACTATTTTTTGTTTATTGACAACTTCAATGATTGCTTCCGCAATATTGATTGAGTGATCTCCTATTCTTTCCAAATTACTGATTGCGTCTAAAAATATAATCCCTGATTGAGTCATACAAGCCCCTGCATTCAATCTGTCCATATGATTTTTGCGCAAAGTTTTTTCCATTGCGTTAATCAGTTTTTCTTTTTCAAATACCTTCATGCCAATCTCCGTATCCGTTGTTTTATAGGTCAGTAGAGAAAGCTTATAGGATTCATGCACCAGTTCAATCATTTCATTGAGTTCATCTTTAGCCTGACCGGAAAACGTAACATTATTCGTAATATTATCAAGTGCTAATTCCGCAATATTGTCCGCATGGTCACCAATTCTTTCAATATCGTTAATATTATTCATCAAGGTTGTAATTTTATCACGTTGTTCCGCTGTTAGTGACAATTTTGTCAAATCAACCATATAGTCCAGAAGCTTTTTCTCCATGATGTTTACATTTTTTTCCTTTGCAAAAACGGAATAGACCATCTCCTCATCATTATTTAGCAATGCGAACTGCGCATCTATAATTTGTTGTTCAACTAGCTTAGCCATTCTTAGAATTTCTCTTGAAACTTGAACCAGTGCAATGCTAGGAGTCGCCATCAATCTCTTATCGACATATTTCAACTCGCCTTCCTTCTCAACATCCTCGCCTTTAATCAATTTTTCTGAAATTTTAACAATTTTAGAAGCAAACGGGAATAGCAGAATGACGGATATAATATTAAAGAGCGTGTGCGCGTTAGCAATCTGTCTTTCGATATTATCCGGGGATAAGATTGTCACTAAATATTGTACCGGAATTCTAAGAAAAATCATGAACAACAATGTCCCTATAATATTAAAAATCAAATGCATCAAAGCCGCTCTTTTAGCCGTCTTGCTGGCTCCAACACTTGAAATCATGGCGGTAACACAAGTACCAATGTTTTCTCCGAAAAGAATAGGATAGGCCATTTCGATAGTCATCAAACCACTCCCAGCTCCGGCAACAGCAATTAATAGTGCCGTCGTTGCAGATGAGCTCTGCATAATAGCCGTAATACCAAAACCCGTCAAAATTCCAATCCATGGATTATTGAAATTCAATAGGGCATCAATGAAAATCTGAGATTCGCTCAAAGGCTTGATGGCTTGCTTCATCATATCCATCCCTAAGAAAAGTATACCGAATCCTATTAAAATTTCAGCTTTTTCCTTGACTTTCTTTTTTTTGGCGCCAAAATAAAAAGCTACCCCTATGCCAACAATAACAGGAGCAATATCTCCCAGATGAAAAGCAACAAGTTGAGCCGTAATGGTAGTTCCTATGTTCGCCCCCATAATCACGCCAATGGCTTGCGAGAGATTCATCAAGCCTGCATTCACAAAACCAACAGTCATAACTGTTGTAGCTGAAGAACTCTGAACAACCGCGGTCACCAATGCGCCCACCAAAACACCCAGAGCACGATTGTTTGTCAATGCAGATAAAATGCCTTTCATCTTCGAACCTGCTGATTTTTGTAGTGCGCTCCCCATAAAGGTCATACCGAATAAAAACAATCCCAATCCACCCATTAATTCAAATGCAATACTCATGATTCCTCCTAAACAAATAGCTTATGACTTAAATCTCAACACGGACTGCGCAATATTTTTTGAATGATTTCCGATTCTTTCAAGATTACCAAGCGCATCCAGAAACACGGTTTCAGTTTGTGTGTTATAACCACTTCTTTTGATTCTTGTAATATGCTTTGTTTGAAAAACTTCACACATTTCTTTTATTTCTGAATCCAGTTTAATAACCTTCTGAATCATTATATCATCTATAGTATCAAAAATGTCTCTTGAATAAACAAAAATGTCTATCACCTTATCAAAAAGCATGTTTATTTCTTCCTTAGCCTCTTCAGGAAAATTCATTTTGTTTTCATGATTGAGAACTGAGATTTCTGCTAGATTTTCAGCTAAATCAGCAATTCTTTCAATATCTGTCAATGTCCTTGAAAATACCGCAACCTTATCGATTTGCTTTTCATCTAAATCTTTTCCTGTCAATTTTACCAAGTAATCAAATGTTTTCTTTTCAAGTCTGTTAATAATTTGTTCATTCTCGAAAATCACTCGGCAAATCTTTCCGTCATACGAGGCCAATACCTTTTGGCTCATTGTAATTTGTTTATCCACTATCGCAAATAGTCTCAGAATTTCCTTTTTTGACTGGACCAAAGCTATTTCGGAGGACACCGTCAATCTTTCATCAATATATCGTAGATCATCTCTTGTTTTTTTGTCTTGACCTTTGATAACTTTGCTAGATAAATTAACAATTTGATTTGAAAAAGGATACAACGCTAAAACTGTTACGACATTAAAAATAGTATGCGCATTGGCAATTTGTCTCTCTACACGCTCGGGTGTCATCCATATAACAATATCCTCTACAAGTCTCCTTAAAAATATCAGAAAAAAAAGAGCACCAATCGTTTTAATGATTACATGAATAAAAGCCGCTCTCTTAGCCGTTTTGTTCGAACCAACACTTGAAAGAACTGCTGTCACACAAGTACCAATATTCGAACCCAAAATGACAGGAAATGCCATCTGAATCGTTAGCATGCCACTCCCGGAAGCTGCAATCAATAGCCCGGCTGTAGCCGCTGAGCTCTGAAGAATTGCGGTGATGACTAGGCCAGCTATAAGACCAATTGCGGGAGAATTAAGCCGAATAATTGTCTCCGCAAAAAAAACAGAATCTCTTAACGGTTTCATAGACTCTTTCATAAGGCTCATCCCTAAAAATAAAATGCCAAATCCAATAATGCCATTAGCTATATTTTTATAAGCCTTGTCTTTTGAGACTAGGTACAACAACACCCCAAAGCTAACAATCAACGGAGAAAAACTGTCAAAGTTAAAGGATATCAACTGAGTCGTCAACGTGGTTCCAATGTTAGAGCCCATAATTACCCCAATTGATTGGTTGAGGCTCATCAACCCTGCATTGACAAAGCCTACAGCCATAACAGTAGTAGCGGACGAGCTTTGCAAAATGACGGTCACTAAAATACCCGTCAGTATCCCCGTCATCTTATTATTAACTAGTTTATTAATCAGTGCTCGCAATTGAGATCCAGTTGACTTTTGTAGCGCCTCTCCCATGAAAAGCATTCCAAAAATGAATAGCCCCAGTCCACCTATTAATTCGACCGCCATTAACATAAGGGTTCCCCTCTAACATAAATTGTTGAAGCCGGATTGTCTCAGTGCTTCGTAAATAATTATATTGACGGCATTTGATAAATTGAGTGATCTTGCTCGTTCATGACCAACCATCGGAATTTTAATACGTTTATTAGGATATTTGTCATGTATCTCTTGTGGTAGACCTGCTGTCTCTTTGCCAAATACAAAAAAACAATCTGCTTCATATGCGTTTTCCGAATAAAATTTATCGCCCTTTGTTGAAACAAAGAAAAAGCGATTGATTCCTTTTTCTTCAATTAAGTCAAACAAGCTGTCGTAATAAAAGACCTTCACCAAATCCCAATAGTCCAGGCCTGCTCTTTTCAGATGCTTATCATCAACCGAAAAGCCTAAAGGTCTAATTAAGTACAAATTTGTTCCGGTTGCTGCACATGTTCTAGCTATATTTCCAGTATTTTGAGGAATCTCGGGTTCATACAGCACCACATTAAATGACATATCGGCCTCCACAAGATAAGATTATAACATAGAATAAATATAAATAAAGAAATATATTCTTGAAAATATTCATGATTTTATATCCCTATCTTTTGACATTCTTCTTCAATGATACATTCAGTGCATAAAGGATGCTTTGCTTTACATATTTTTCTACCATGAAAAATCAAAAGATGATGCGCCTTAATCCAGTCATTTTTATCAATAAGTGCCATAAGGTCATCAGAAACTTGATCAGCCGTGTTTCCCTTAGATAATCCAATCCTCCTGCTAACCCTAAATACGTGGGTATCGACTGCCATTGCAGGGATATTAAACGCTACCGACTGGACAACTGACGCCGTTTTTCTTCCTACACCCGGCAAAGAAATTAAAGCTTCATATTCTTTTGGGACTTCTCCACCATACTGCTCATTCAATATTTTGCATAAACGATAAATGCTTCTGGATTTATTTTTATAAAGTCCAATAGATTTAATTTTGCTCTCTATCTCTTCCAAGCTCAACTTCAAAAAAGCCTGCAAATCAGGATAGATTAAATATAAATCTTCTGTTAATTTATTAACACTTTTGTCTGTGGCTTGGGCACTCAAAATAGTCGCTATCAATAATTGGAAGGGCGTTTCATGCCGAAGCTCGCATTGCGCATCCGGATGTTGCCTTTGTAATTTCAAAAGAATGCTATTAACGTCCATTTAATCCACTGGCTCACTTTCATCTTCTACCCCGTATAATTCATAGACCAAATCCTGAACCATTCTGGGGTCATGCACAAAAAATGATACTCTGTCAATCATCGTCGCATGTCCGGGAATCATTTGAGCATTTAAATCTTCAGATTTGAAATTGATTGCGTCTCCGGCTAACAGCACCATATCCGATAGACTCAAATCCGTTTTGATAAAAGGGTATATTTCTTTGGCTACCACCGGAAGTTTAAAGCCCATCGCCTTTTTTATTGCACTCTTCACAAACTTTTGTTGTGCTTCTATTCTTCCCAAATCCCCATTGGAGTAACCTACGGTAAAATCATTATTATGTCTGAATCTAAGATATTGAAGCGCCTTGTTTCCATCAAGAATTTGTACACCTTGTGGAATATCTATGATAAGAGGTGGCACGTCATATGGGTCCTCATAGAGCATGTGAAAGGGAACATTAACCTCTACGCCTCCAATCACATCCACAACATGTCTAACACCTTCATAATCTATTGTTGCATAGCCATGAACAGGTATTCTCATGATGTTTTCAATAGCCTTCATCACACCCTGCGCGCCGGAAACACCATAAATTGCATTGATTTTTTTACTTCCTGGGTCATCATAACCCTCCCTATGAAAAAAAGTATCTCTCGGGATTGAAATGATATCTGCTTTAGCTGTTGCACGGTCAAAGCTCACTAACATAATTGTATCAGTTCGGCTATGTTCAAGCCCTAACAGCAAAATATTAATGCGTTTTGAGCTCAAAATAGCTTTTTCAAGCGCACTTGGCTCTTCCTCCCCGTCCGGTTCCCGTACAACCCACGAAGGATTTTCCGTATGAGTATAATCCTCTATATCAGAAGGATTGAAAAATTTAACATACGTATATAGTCCCGCACCCAGCGCCAATATAAAACACAATAAAGTTACGAAAAATACTTTGATAAAAACCTTCACCTGTACACCTCTCTGAAGAATTATATATGCGTCATTTTCGTTGTGAATCCATCATCAAAACAATAATGTTTTCTTCAAATCATCAAATCCTTCTTTTCCAAGTAATGCAAACATATTTTTTTTGTATGCCTCCACGCCCGGTTGATTAAAAGGGTTAACACC
>JAFGVC010000005.1 GCA_016938195.1 Tissierellales bacterium
AATACGATTATTCTCATAGATTATTCCTTTCATCGGGTTTTTCTATTCTAAGGAACTGATTCCTGTTCCCGGATTTAATATATTTTTAGGATCGAAAAGCTTTTTAATCCCTTTCATCAATTCAAGATGCTTTTCAGTATATTGGAGATGCAATGAACGATTTCGAATTTTTCCGACGCCATGCTCTGCAGTGATAGTCCCACCTAATCCAACGGCTAATTTGAAAATTTCATCCGATAGCGCATCATAATTATCCGGCTTTTCTCCATTTTCAGTAATAATAAAATTATGAATATTGCCATCTCCTGCATGACCAAAAGAAGGAATATAAGCCTGATATTTTGCTGCCAAGCTATCAATGCCATTCATGTAATCTATAATGCTTCCAACCGGAACGCAAACATCCAATATGTCTACAACCTGGGCCTTGACACTTGGGTATCCATGGCTTCTGATTTCAAGAATTGTCCTCTGATCCTTCGCTGTTTCTGCAATCAAGCTGTCTACAGCTCCGTTAGCATCACAAATATCCACTATTTTCGAGCTGATATTCATAAGCTCATCTTCTCCGGCTTCATCAAGAATAAAATAAAGGTCTACGATTCCTTTTTTTGCCGGCCACTCTAGTCCTAAATCTTTTGCGGACCTTAGCATGAAATCGCGCTCGAGATACTCTACAGCGAGTGGGGTGATGCCGGCACCCAATATTTTAGGAACAACCTCAACGGCTGATTTTTTATCTTCAAAGGAAATCAAAAGACTGCCATTATTAGATGTTTTAGGATAGAGCTTTAAGATCGCTTTTGTAACGATTCCCAGGGTTCCTTCGCTGCCAATCATCAGATGTGTAAAATCATATCCTGTGTTATCCTTTAATAATTTTCCACCCGTCTTAATAATTTCGCCGGTCGGTAAAACGACCTCAAGTCCTTTAATATGATTTCTCATCACGCCATGTCTTACAGCTCTTACGCCACCAGCATTCTGGACAACCATACCACCCACATGAGCGCCTTCATCTCCCGGATGAGCCGGAAAAAACAAACTGTCATGGCGATTAAATCTCTCTTCTAAGTCAAAAAGAGTCACACCGGCCTCACATTCAACCATCATATTTTTTTCATCCACTTCAATAATCTTATTCAGCCTTTCCAGAGAAAGAATGACGCTAGGCTTAATAGGAACAGCTGCACCGGCACACCCTGTACCGCCTCCCCTTGCCACTACGGTAACGTTTTCTTGATTGGCCCATTTTAAAATACTTGATATCTCTTCTGCGTCCTTTGGTTTTACAACAACGCAGTCATAACAGGGCTTTGGTGCAATCGCATGTTCTGTTTCATCTAGGACATAGCTTGACACGTTATCCTTGTCGCTTACGACCCAGTCCGCTCCGACAATCGTCTTTAAGCTGTCAGTGATTTTTTGATCCATGATGACCTCCCTTATTATTCAAAGCATAAATTAATCTTTGGTAGAACCATTATGGACTTATAATAGCACTTTGTTACAGTTTTGTAAATGGTTCTACCAAAAGTAGTTTATTTAACAATCTCTGTTTTTAGTTGCTATTGAGACTTTTCAACTGTATTATGCAAAAAAAAAATAGTGATTTATTACAAAAGCAATAAATCGTTATCAAAAAAGATTGATTATGTATATTATTTAACAATCATGCAAAATGCTTTGAAATCATATTCATGTGAACCTTCATCGCTCGTCTTGCCCGCTCTTTGTCTCTGGCGATAATCGCTTCAAATATATTTTCATGCATGCTTTCCAAGATACCTTCGGGCTCTCTTTCCAATACAACCTTTCGAATATCCACAGTGAAAAGATCCAACATGGGTGACATCGCATTGTATGCGTTCATAATAATTGAGTTTTTGGTTGCCCTTGCAATCACATTGTGAAATTTTTTATCATAAAAGGAGGCCGTTTTTTCATCGCTTGACCCCACCATTTTTTCGTAATATTCTGTAAGCTGCGCAATTTCTTCATCCGTAATTTTTTCTGCTGCCAAGGTTGCTGTTTCAATCTCGATCATTTTTCTGAATTCATAGACCTCTTTTGCCCCTGTGCCGGATAGCTTGAAAATAATATTAACCGCATCAACAGTCCAATTATCAAAATCTTTTTTGATGATTGTCCCTAGACCCGGTGTTTGTTCGACAATTCCAATCATATCAAGAGCCATATAGGCCTCTCGAATCGTAGCTCGGCTATATCCGAGTAATTCGGCCAGTTCTCTTTCAGTTGGAAGCTTGATCTCTTTTTTTATTTCACCGCTTTTAATGTGGTCAATAATATAATCAAGGACATGTCGGTAAGCTATATTAGAACCATTCATATCACAACACTTCTCCTCTTATTTGTAAAATTTTCTGATGACATCCATGTGATGCTTCATCGCTTGTCTTGCTTTAACAGGGTCTTTTGCAATAATCGCTTCAAAAACCTCTTGATGTATAATTGTGACTAAATCCTCACCGCTATTTTGAAAAGCCTCTTCTCTAATATCATGGATAAATAAATCCATCATCCTAGACATCGCATTATATGAGCTAATAATGATTAGATTCCTAGAAGACTTCGCTAAAATATAGTGAAAAAGCTTGTCATATCTGGCGGATTCTATCTCATCACCCACATTTATCATGTTGTTATAACAAGCAATTAAGGCTTGAATCTCAGCTTCTGTAATTCTTTCAGCCGCTAAGGTGGCAATTTCAACCTCAACCATGTTTCTAAATTCAAAGATTTCATTCCGACTGTTTTCAGACAATAAAAAAGCGATCGACATCGGCTCTGAAAACCACTCATCGAAGGATTCTCTGATATAAGTACCATCTCCCTGCCTTTTTTCCAAAAGACCGATGATATTCAAAATTTTCAATGCTTCGCGTATAGAATTTCTGCCAATCCCCAATATTTCAACCAGTTGTCTTTCAGGCGGAATTTTGTCCCCTTTTTTGAGAAGGCCAAGGTTTACCTGCATGTCAATATATTCAATAACTTTTTCATGCACTTTTTTATCTTTTGTTTTCTCAGTCAATCCGCTCACCGTCTCTTCTAGCATTTATATAATATGATTATAAAATATATATTTGCAATAGTAAAGTATTACTGCATTTCATGAACAAAATGTATTCAAAAAACGAAATCGGCTCCCAAGTCATTCATTGAGAACCGATTTCTATGTTTCTGTGTTCATTTTTTCTCCTTTGTCAAGGTCTTTTGCCTCGACAGAAGTTTGTAACTCCAACATCATCCTTCTCTTCATCTTACAATCATCATTATTGAGGTTTTAAAAATCTTACTTCTTAACTTGAAACGTGTTCGATAAATCAAAATCCTAATTCTTAAACGTGTTCGATAAATCAAAATCCTAATTCTTGAAACGTGTTCGATAAATCAAAATCTTATTCTTGAAACGTGTTCAATAAACATAATTCTTTTCCATAAAACTTGTTCAACAACTAAACTCTCTTTTCATAAAACTTGTTCAATCACTAAATTCTTTTTTCATAAAACATGTTCAACAAACTAAAACCTTACTCGCCTCTTTAATGATTTTTTGAAATCAAAGATGAATTTCTGTTGTAAATTAATTATACCACATAAAAAAAATTATGCAAGCGATTTCCTGATTTTTTCATATTTTTTGGTCTGGTTTTTCAGAGTCTTTAGCGTCAATTGAGCTCTATTCTGACCTTGCTGCCACTCTCTCCGGTTATCGCTTCTTGAACAATCAGCTTGACCGGCACTCTATTTTTAACAGATTCCACATGGGATATAATTCCGACCTTGAGCTTATCGTGATGAATTTTCTCCAGAGAACTCATGACAACGTCAAGGAGATGATCATCTAAGGTTCCAAAGCCTTCATCTAAAAAGAACAATTCGAGAGGTGCAGTCCCTTTCAACTGAATTTCAGCCGAAAGTGCAAGTGCCAAAGCTAATGAGGTCAAAAAAGTCTCTCCACCTGAAAGTGTAGAAGCTTCTCTCAAGACGCCTCCATTTTTATTATCTTGAATCAAAAATCTTCCGTCGCCATCCGTTTCGAGTCCATATTGATTACCCGTAATATCCAACAACCTTTCCGAAGCTTCCCTTGAAACATATTTCAATCGCTCAAGCGCCACAAATTCAACAAATTTGTTTCCCTTGAATAAGGAATCCAAATCTTTTAAAATGCCCAGTCTATAATCAATATCATTGACTTTAGCTTGCAATTCTTTATACGCCAAGAATTTGCTCTCCATATTCTTAACTTCCTGTTCGATTAAGGTCGTTTCTTTTTTTAAATCATCTAAAAATATTTCTTTGTCCATGCGTTCGGTTTGAAGCTGCAGCCAATTTTCTTCTGATATATTTCTGCCATTAAGCTTACTTTCTGTTTTTTCAATTGCGCCAATCACCTTGGAGAGTTTCTCCTTGTATTGATTGATCTCTCTTTCCGTATTCTCGATTTCTTGATTGTCCAATACATATCGCTTAACTTCTTCTATATCCGCAAATTTATGTTCCGATATTTTAGAGGATAAATGGCTTTCCTCATCTTGCGCTTGCCTTGCGACTTCCTTCAAGCTTGATTCAATGGAAAAATACTTGTTCATCGCGGTCTCAAGCTCTTGCGAATATTGATTATATTGCTCAGTCAATGTTTTATATTGATTGTTTATTTCTTGTATCGTAGCTTCCAAAGCCATCTTCGTTTTTTTGATATCCTCAGCATGCTCCGTTTTTTTTGCAATATCCTTGCGTAATTGTTGAGCTTGCTCCTCTTTATTCTTTATATCAGCCTTTTTCTCAGACAATAAGTTAGCCGTCTTATGAAATAGCTCGTCAATCACCTCTTTTTCTCGGAGATGGCTTATACGCTCACTCTTTGCCCCTTCTAATATTTGTTCGAGCTTTTCTCTTTCTTTTTCTTTTTCGAGTATCTCTTGAAATTGAGTCGAAAAATCAGATAGGCCTGTTTCCGTCACAAGCTTTTGAAAATGAAGCTCCTGCTTTTCTAGCTCATGTTTTTTCTGAATGGACTCTGATTCATATCGGTTCATTTGATCCATTAGGTTGCTTACATTAGTACGTGCCATACCGATTTGCCCTTCAAGCGTATTGCTTTCCAACAACAGTTTTTGGGACGTATCTTCAAGGCTCTTGACTTCCTTTTCATAGTCGGTGATTTTTTCTTTTAAAAGATGACAACGTTGCTCCTCAACATCAACCGGATGGTTCAAAAAATCCGTACCTATCGCTAGGAGCTCATTGTTTAAATTTTTGACCTCTTCATCTATGATTTCGATTTTAAGCCGACTTTCATGATATGCATTTTCAAGCTTTCTTAACTCGTTTTCTTCTGTCTTTTTTCTTTCCTTCAAGTCTTCAAGCTGCCGGGCCTGATGGGCTTCCGTTTCATCCAAAGCTGTTTTTTGATGTGTTGTCGAACCACAAACTGGACAGGGAATTCCTTCAGACAAGGTCTCTCTGAGAAGCTGCGCCATGCTTTCTTTGTTAATATCGTCGATTTCTCGTACTATCCCTTCAAGCTCTAAACCTTTATCATGGATGACCTGCTCTAAATTCTGATAGTTCTTTCGGAGTATTTCGGACTGCGCCTTCTTGCTTTGAATTGTGTCTGTGTGCTTTTGATTCTTTTCCCACTTTTGCTTAATTTCCAGAATATAGGCTTCATAGGCGCTTACATCTAGGATTGAGCCCGGACTGTTTGCTTTTAAAGCTTGAAGAGTTTTGTCTATCTCAGATAGCTTTACTTCTACTTCATTCTTTTTTTCTAGGAGCGCCTTTTCGTTGATGATGTGACGATTTAATTCTTCACTTATTCGCTGACTTGTCAGCTTCAGTCCATCTCTGTCTGCTATAAGGCGATTCCTTTCCTTTGCAACGCTCACACCCTCTGTTACCATTTCTTTTAGA
>JAFGVC010000041.1 GCA_016938195.1 Tissierellales bacterium
CCCTTTTAAATGTGGATTGTCTTTAATATATTCGTCAAAAGATTTCATCATCTTTGTTGCTTCATCATCCAACTGCTCTCGATTACCCCCTATGATAATAAGATTAAAATCCTTCCAAAGCCTTGATTCTCCCCATACCTTGATGAGTCGATCTTGTCCTTTTTGTCTATTTAATCTACCAACGTTCAGTATGACTGGTTTTGACTCATGTGAACGGTCAATGCTGTGGGTAAAAGCATGCGCTCTTAGAAATGTCCATAACTCAAAATTCAGAGGATTAGTCTCTATATCGATTCCTTCTCCAATCATCTGAAAAGCAAATGGATTATTCGGCTGTTTCAACTGAGGAAAATACCGCTCTAGCTCTTCTATGACATCATCTGCCCCAATACCTACTACGCCATCTGCCAAGGTCAAAAGTTCATCTCCCACCACGATTTTATTTAATCTTTCAAGTGTTTCCCCTATCCTAAAAACCGCAAGTTCGCCAGCTTGATCTACCATACTCCTATGAGGATCCGGTGTTAATGTGAAGACTAGCTTTGCACCTAACGCTTTACAAAGAAGCCCAATGGTTCTAGATGCATTGTCAAGATATCTGACATGAAAAACATCTGGATTTATCTGCCATTTTTTAATGAATTTAGCGACCGACCTTTTAATCATGAGTTCTTTTGTCACAAAAGCTTGTTGATCTTCATTGTCCATATACACAGGGAGCCTAATGAGCCAGTGATGATCTGCCAAATAGCTCATGAACGGCTTGCCATCCTGCCAATTATTGTTGATAGTCAACGTAATCACTCTAGAAACTTCCTGATGTCTAACCAATTGATTCCCAAGTGTTCTTAAAAGTGTTCCCAATCCGCCGCTTATCCCTTTGCCACTAAACTCAGGATTGCCAAAAAAGGCCGTCTGGAAAAGCACTATTTTCGCATCATGCTCCACCTCTTCTCCCTCGGTAAAATTCAGATAATCCAGGTAAATATTTGTATTGCTCCCAAGAGACAGCTTTTGCTCAAGCATTTGTTTTAAATCTTTTTTATTGAAATGACAGGCTAGTAGCCCATCAATGATTTGCATTTTAATATTTTCAGGAATGTCACGTCCCAAATGCTCTAATAAAACATCCGTAAAATCATCTATGCAAAAGTGTGTCAAATAAGCCAGCAACATAGACAAGGCATCGAAATCTTTTTCATGTTGAAAAAACACCTGCCTTAGCCTTTCACCTGTAAGTAGTGGAACGTCACATTCTATGCAAATATCCAATAGATGACACAGTATTCGTGATGTATTGATGGGATCAACCAACCTATCCAAAAGTTCTTTTCTCAACAAATTTCCATTTATGAGGGCCTTGTGTTTAATGACCAAATCGACAATATATCTGTCTAAGTAAACATTCTCACCCAAGTCGTCCAAAGCTTGAACCATTTGAATTTCGTTGATTTTCTCATCTGTATAGCACCTTCTAATGCTAGCCATTTTATTGATTAATGACAATCTGTACTCATCATTTTCCTCATTAAAAAAGGAATGGTTTTTCAAGTAAAATTCCGGGAATGAAACACCCTGATTGTTCTCAAAATAAACCTTCCTCATTTCAATAAACGCATTCAAATCATGTCCCCCCTTACTCGTCCAAGATTCAGTTATTTCCTACATTATATCATTGACGCAAAGGACATGCTATCAAAAAGGGGGACATTCCTGCTTAATTCGCATTTTGAATCCTAAAAAAAACCATCTCAAACGAAATGGTTTTCTAAAAGTGTGATAAGTGCAGGAATGTCCCCTATTCCCACCAAGGTGGGTAGGATTCACCATCATCATGGGCGAAAATGAAATTTTCTTTATAAGAAGATACACGTGTAAATACTTCATCGCTAGAAGACCTCAAATTTCGTACAGAAAACACTACCTCGTCCGACCTATCTACATAAGATGTCATGGGATCTTTAGCGTACATGATGATTTTATCAAATTTATTGGTTGTCTTATTAATCACATAATCATACCTATTGACGAATCCAGAGATATTGCCTTGATCATTTTTTTCAAAAGTATAAATGATTTCTTGGTCTGTTTCGCTTCGTTCCCTAAAGCCTAAGCTATTAAATTGAAACCATTGATGTTCATTAATGGATGAAGGATAGAGATAAATCTCTTCTTTGGAAGGCACGGCAACTTTAAAAGCATTCCCCTCTCTAAAGCTAACTAACTCTATTTCCTCTTCATTCATGTTTTTTACAATTCTGCGTTCAGCCATGGTTTCCATTCGATTGCCATCAAACGTTAATTGAATTGCTTCGCTGTTTTTTTCATCTATCAAGTCGATATCAAAAAAACCTTGCATGAAAGTTTGCTGAAAGCCCTCACTGAAATCTTTCGAGAAATGATTATCTCTGAAAAACAGATCAAGCGTCAAATCCTTATAGACTACATCTTGTCTAGGCATAAACACATAATAAGGGATTTCCTCAAAGGTTGCCTTTTGCAGCATGGACAACTTGATCAATTTTGAATCGTCTGAATAAACCTCTTGTTTCACAACCACTCCATAATCAAGAGAAATCCATTGCTTAGTCCATTTATGATTGGTGTTTTTTTCATCTTCTTTAAGGACATACAGCATTGTTTGATCAAATAATTCTGTGAAATAACAATCTACTACTCTAATATGCGTGGGAACTACAAAGGGATTGTACGAAATAAAGATTTCATCTTCGATTCCTGGTAAATAAATCATGTTTCCCACTAGAATTTTACCGTCATCACTTTCTTCATTTGCGTCAGCTACGAATTCCGAAACTTCATAATAAATCTCCTGATACGGATCATAGTAAGTGTATTTAGTATTCATATCATCGATGATGTGCTCTTCAGTCATGAAATCCTCTCTCAACCATACTTTCTTAGTTGAATCTAAGCTACTCCATGTCTCTTCACCGGAATAATTCTGCCAATCGAATTCTTTTTCGAGATAGTGTCCTTCAAATGATTCAAATCCTGAGTGTTGAGCCGATTGCCATAAACTTAATCCTTCTTTGAGATAATCAATGGAAATTCTGCCAAATTCACCACTGGTCACCACTGCACGGGATGGTTCATTCTCAAATTGAGGCAAGGTATCTGAATTTTCAAAATCTGTTTGATAGCTATCTAGGTTCACTTCAGATCTTTCAGTCTCATCTTCACTTGCGTTTCCAGTATTGGATGCATGCCTTGATGTGTTTTGAATAATCATTACAATTTCAGTCCTGTTGAATTGATCTTGAACTAAGATTTGTTCGATATAATCATCCCCATCACCTAAAAAAATATCATCAAAAAAGTATCCATAAGCATTAGTATAATCTGCTTCTGGTCTTCCAGTTAATTCTTGGTAATAAGATAATGCATCTTTGTAATTGATCGCCACCGAATAAGTAATCTGCAACCTTTCATTGCCTTCGTAGGTAGGTTCTAACTCTTCAAAAACCATCTCTTTGCTATTTGGCATAATGTATTGATGCACTTTTGTTTCTTCACCAATTATGTCTACTAATGCTTCATTTTTACCCTCATTCTGTATCAACGTATTCGTTTCAGCAGCGCTTGTTGCCTCATTAAACGTTGAGGTTGCAGGGGATGTTTCTTCCGCATGACTAGTAACATCGCTAATTTCAGCATCATGACTACAACCCGAAAAAACCATACTCATTAATAAAACAAATATCCACACATATCTCATATCTATTGATCTCCTATCATGGGGTCTCTTCTTCCATATCTAAGTCAAAATCAAAATCTAGCATGTTGTCAAAATCCATAAACTCTATGTCACTCGGTGCCTTAAACAGGTCATCTGTAACTTTAAAGTCTTGAGTGATTTCTTGCACATCATATCCACCCAAAATTTTTCCATTGAAAACAGATTCGAATTTTATTGGATACCAAAATTGTGTTGAAATCCATTGCCTAGTCACCCACTCGCCATCTGGACTACTTGTAGCTGTTTCTATATATACCACTTCATGCCCATCATAATCTCTTACTTCTGCAGATACTAAAATATTCTCCATACCGTCAAAAAGATCTTCCCCAAACGCAATTTCATCATCTTCATCCTCGTCCTCTTCATCGTCATAGTCTTCGTCATCTTCATCATAGAAAACAAATCCCATCCCCTCTGATTCACTATAAGTATACAAAGCCCCTTCATCCGCATTATAGATAGAAACTTGCTCTCCCTCTTCGCTTATGGTTACCGTTTTCATGTTATCCTTATATATGTACGTTATGGTTTCGACAGTTATTTCTTCAGAAAAGCTAGTCCCTCTAACATACATTTTTTCAGGCGTGACTATTTTTAATGAATCAATCAACTCTTGTCCTGTCTTGCTTGATAAAATCACTGTTTCTTGTTCGTTTTCTGTGCTTTCTGAGACATCGACACCATTTTCACTTGTCTCAGTGACTTCAGTCATATCCTGTTGTCCTACACTTGAGGTGCTCGCCTCAGTACTTCCACTTGAACTGCTCTCATTCCCGCATCCTGAGATTAAGAGCATTAAACCCAAAATCAATAAAATCAATTTAATCTTTCTCATATTAGCCTCCAAATTATTTAAATGACTTTAAATCCATTATGAGATGTACTATAATAAATTATACTATAAGAATTTCAAGTCATATTACAAGTGCCTAAAGTCATTTATTTAAAAACACAAGGAGATATAGGATGTCTATAGATAAGCTTTCTCTTACAGTGCATACCATTCTATTATTTCATATTCCTGCAATTATTTTTGTCTACTTTTTCACATTATATTTTTCATACAAAGCGTCCAAAACAAAAACCTCTATAACCTTTTTGACTATTATGGCTTCATTATTACTCTGGATGGTTGCAAAAGTACTTAAGACACTTTCCCCTACATTGGAATTGAGATGGTTTTTTGTGGTCCTCCAATATATTGGTGTCCATTCTTTAGGGTTCTTAATGATTCATTTTGCTTTTTTATACACCAAAAACAGACTCCCTTCAAAAATATTTACGGCCATTACGCTTGTTTTGAGCGTGGGGAGTTTTATTGTTGTGCTGACAAACCCCTTACACCATTTGTTTTACTCTTATTTTGATCTTTATCGCGATCGTTTTGGACCGCTATTTATTCCAACTCAAATCATTCAATATGTTCTGATTATTTATGCCGTTTTCTTGTTAATACTAGGCTATCAAAAAAACAGCATTCCCTACAGGCAAAAATTGGTCGGTTGGCTATTAAGTTTTTTCACCGTCGCTCCTTTGGCTGTCAATGTTTACTATATATTGTTTAAATTGATTGATATTCCTTGGATAATGCCTTTTGCCGTATTTGATTTGACGCCAATATCAATCTCATTATCCCTCATTTTTTTCATTATACCTGCTCTCAAATTACGGTTTTTAGACCTGCGAAAATTCGTCAATCACCATATTTACAATCATCTTTCACAAGGAATTCTAACTTTCAGTGATGATATGCAAATCAAAGCCTACAATCCATTTTGCTTACAAAGATTTCCTTTTTTGCGAGAACATAGCCATTTCAATTACTTCATTGATGAAATTAATGCAGATTTAAATGAACACAAAGCCTTGTATGAAAACAATACTTATAGTTTTTACGTCTATACTGGTGACAAGGGGTTGAATCATTGTTTTATCAATGATATCAGCATGCTTGCTCAATCCGAGAAAGAATTAGAGCAAAAATCTCTCACGCTCAAAATGATTCATGAGCATCTACAGTCCAATTCACAATCAAAACTAGCTCATGAACTAGCCATGCTAAAATCTTCATTTGCGCAAGATTTACATGATATTATCGGCCATAGTCTAACGGTTATTATAGCTTCCAAAAAAAGTCTGCTTATGCACACGCAAACTTCTACTTTAAAAAACGAAATGTTGAAACTGCGAAATTTACTGGATTCCAGCATTCAAATTATACAAAAAAATACACCTTCTACACAATCGTTTCATGCAAATGACTCGTTGGAAAAACTATTCAACACGTTAAAAAATCCAATGATCAATGTCAACTACATTGCCAAAGGTGAAATAATCCCCTTATCCTCAACAAAAAAAAACACCCTTTTTAGGGTGGCTCGAGAATCTGTTACAAATGCACTCAAACACGGTAAAGCCAAGAATATTTTTTTTATTTTCCATTACCATTCCGATTGTTTGAAAATTCTCATCCATGACGATGGCATCGGAGCCAAGAACATCACGCCAGGTATGGGTCTAAATGGCATCCAGCAAAAAATATCGACTTTAAAGGGCACACTTTCATTTGCTTCTGACGGTAATAGCGGTTTCCATATCAATATTACCCTTCCTAAATGATATTGTTTTTCAGGGCAAATAAGGTCAATTGAGTTCTATCAACTGAATTTGTTCTAGAAAGAATTGAAGAAACCTTGTTCTTTATTGTGCCTTCAGTATAATTGAGCGCGATGCCAATTTCTTTATTGGTCATTCCTTTTGCTATCATTTTCACGATATTGATATCGTTTTTATCTAAATTGATACCTTCATATCTATAAGAATTTTCCTTAGAAATTTTATAGCTTCTATAAAGAATTTCATGCATCGTTTTCTCCATGACAAAGAAATCATGGGCAATACATTTCAAAATCACCATCAATAAATCAGGGTCCGTGTTTTTCGTTAAGTAGCCATCTGCTCCTAAATTTAAAGCTTCCTTGATTGTCAAATAGTCCTCAAAGGAAGTTAACATGACGATTTTCATCTTTGGATAGATTGGTTTGATTTCCTTTAATATTTCAATGCCATTTTTGCCAGGCATACGTATATCCAGCAATATCATATCCGGACTAGCACTTCCAATATTCTCAAATACCTCTTCTGAATTTGAAGCTTCTCCGACAATTAAATAATCTTTGTCTTCACCAATTAATCGGCACAACATGTTTCTAAACAATAATTGATCATCTGCAATAAAAATCCTAATCATATGACTTCATTCTCCTCGCTTAAGGATAAATAATTGATGACTTCTCTTAATTCTATATAGATGTTGTCAATCGCCTTACAAATACTAATGACTGCTGTGTGATAATCTTCCAAAGTCGCATCGGTACTATCTAATACACTATCCATTGATTCAATGACAGCGCCTATCCTATCAAGCAAAATATTGTTGGTCTCTGCAATCATCTGATATTTTTTTTGTTCTTTCTTCAATTGAATTTCAAGGTCAATCGATTGATAAAAGTCAAAATTGGCAAGCTCTAGCTCTGTATTAGCTGCATCAAGCTTATTAATGATTTTTTGTAATTGAGTCACATCAATTATCATGATAATTTGACCGATTTGATGATGGCTTCGATCTGTAATGAAGGACTTTTTCACCATTAAAAACGAACTTTCATATTTGATAATTCTATCCGTCTCAATGGCATAATTTCTTTCCCATTGATAGAAATCTTGTATTTTTTCAAAATTAACTCCTTTTAAATCAACATCCTTCAGATTGCCAAACTCATGCGTTCTTAATCCGAGTTTGTCAAATACTAAAATTCGACTATCTATTTTATCTATCATGGTCCCAATATCATAGACTTGAGCATATGATTTTTTTTTGACAAATGTTTCAAACAGATGATAAATCAATGCTAAGGCCATCGTCACTGCAATAAAAAAAACCATGCATAGAAACGCAGCATATAACCGCTCACTCGTCTCTTGATTTATGGATACCCAGTGCATAATCAACAAAAAAATAGCAACTGTCATAGTACCAATCAGTGCAATCAAATAATAGGTACCCCAGAAATGCTTCCCTTTAAAATAAATATTAAAACCAAAGGTGATGAGACTTAAATTCAATAAAACAGCCATAACAATCCCGAAGGTTCTCTCAATACCCAAAATCTCCATTGATATTTCTCCTAATCGTCATAAAAATATTATATCATATAAAAAGTAAAAATGGGACAAAAAGGGGACATTCCTGCTTAATTCGCATTTTGAATCCTAAAATAAAAAACCATCTCAAACGAAATAGTTTTCTAAAAGTGTGATAAGTGCAGGAATGTCCCCTAGTCACTCCAACGAATTTATCAGTGACGAAAGACACTAGAATCATGCCTTGCATGTTGCTTATAATAGAACCATCAAAAAAAGGAGGCATGATTTATATGCGTAAAAATTTCAGAGTATTTATCATAATGGTTCTTATTGCGGTGATCGCTTTTGGAAGTGGTGCTTATGCCGAAGGACTTAGAACCAACATTACTGTAATTGAAGCTAAGGATGTCTATTTGAATTATAATGGTGATGAATTTATTGCAAGAGATGTAAATGATAATGTGGTCTACCCACTCATGCACAACGGAACCACCTATTTGCCTGTGCGAGCAGTAGCCTCAATAGCCGGATTGAATGTAGATTGGGATGGCAACACACGGACAGTATTATTGACAAGCTCGGATTATGTGAACGTAGATGATGATGGTTATATAGAAGAATTAGAAATCAATGATATTAAAGCCGATGCTCATCTAATTCCAGATATTGCAAATGGCAAATTTAAGGGACGAGTAGGCGAGACATTATCAACCGGAAAAGATATAACTGATTTATTCAAATTTGA
The DNA here is from genome assembly GCA_016938195.1 of Tissierellales bacterium. Lineage (GTDB taxonomy): Bacteria > Bacillota > Clostridia > Tissierellales > Dethiosulfatibacteraceae > JAFGVC01. The sequence goes on from JAFGVC010000041.1 coordinate 8,652, forward strand.
ATTAAATGAAAATGGTGTGTTTGGATTTGAAATTGTTGGAAATAAAAGCGCGTCTGTTAATGTTGTTGTCCGTAATGATGAAAACGGCTATGATGAAATTGCTTTTTTACCAGGTGCTGATGACAATGGCATGTATAAAGCACGTTTGGCATTGACTGCAGGTATTTACTATTTAGAACTGGATGGAAGCTCTGAAGAGATGCCTTATAAAATAACAACCACTTTCACAGCAACACCTAATGACTATGAAGATGATTATTTTGAATCTGATGCAAAAATATTTAAGTTTAATGGAAGCCAGTATGTCAATCAAGGTGCTGTAGGTGCTGGAAATGATCATTACAATGATTATATCATCTTAGAAAATGTAAACAGCAAAACTTTCGACTTGGATTTTGACTGGAAAGGTACGCAATATGATTATGTGTACGTTAATCTATATGATGCTGATGGTGGTTACATTGATGCTCAAACGTTATCCACCCAATCATCCTTTACGGATCAATTTATCTCACAAAGCATCAATGGTCAATACAATCAAGTCATTGATAAAATCGTAATCAATGTTATTCCTTATGTAGTCAACAATCATTGTACGGAATATACAGTGACGCTCACAAAATAGCAATAAAAAAAGGGGACAAAAAAAGGGGACATTCCTGCTTAATTAGCATAATGACTAATTGTGCAGGGATGTCCCCTACTTTAACCTTTGATACCTCTTATATCATGACCAGCAGGATTTTGAAATATATGCAAGTGGAATTCTTCCATAATGGCAAGAATATGGTCGAATATATCAGCTTGGATACCTTCGTAATTCACCCAATTTATATCATTTGTAAAAGCATAGATTTCTAGAGGAAGACCATTTTTATCAGGAGGTAGCTGTCGTACTATCTGAGTGAGTCCTTGATGTATTTTAGGGTGATGCTTGAGATAATTTTCAATATAAACCCTAAAAACGCCTATATTAGTCAGATGTCTACCATTAACCAAGGAAGAATCGTCAATATTATGGTCAGCATTATATTGTGCAATTTCTTTTTCTTTCGTTTCAATATATTCTGTTAACAGTTGAATCTTTTTAAACTTTTGCAACATATCGTCCGTGCAAAATTTTATGCTAGAAGCATCAATATGTAACGCCCTTTTAATTCTACGTCCTCCCGAGTCTTGCATACCTCTCCAATTTTTGAAAGAATCTGAAATAAGCGCGTACGCCGGGATTGTGGATATCGTTTTGTCAAAATTTTGAACTTTAATGGTGTTCATTGTTATATCGACTACATCACCGTCTGCCCCATATTTGGGCATTTCAATCCAGTCTCCGATTCGAAGCATGTCGTTTAAAGATAACAAAATCCCTGCAACAAGACCAAGAATCGAGTCCTTAAAAATGAAAGAAAACACAGCCGCCATTGCTCCCAGACCACTTAGATAAATCAAAGGACTTTTGTCTAATAGGTTTGCTAAAATGACTATCCCCATAATTATAAATAGAATGATTTTAATAACCTGAAGAAATCCCTTGATTGGACGCTCCTTTGAAATCTCATACCTTGTATAGATATCATTGATAGCATTTAGTGTAGCGCTCAATATGCCGAGAATGATAATTAATAAAATAGATGATGTTATTTTGCGAAATATATTTTCTATCCCTTCAAAAAGAAAAGCGGCGTTATATATAATGATAAAAGGAACAAGTAAAAATATTCTATGAATAACCGATCTTTCTAAAAAAATGTTATCCCAAGTATATCGATTCCCTTTTATATATTTGATTAGTAGTGGTAAAATTATTTTTTTAGCAACAAAGTGCGCTATGACACTAGCTAACAAAACTAAAAAAAGCACAATAAAAAAAGAGAGTATTTCTGCAATTGATAGATTAATATTATTTTTGACTAAAATATTTGTAAAAAAACTCATCCGATATCTCCTCTTTAAATCAAATTAGCAGTGTAAACACTAGGGGTCTATTGCATTTCGTCCAAGACGCCTTCTCACTCCTCCAAGATTCCATTATCCCTATATTATATCATCGATGCAAAGGACATACCATCAGAAACGGGGGACATTCCTGCTTAATTCGCATTTTAAATCCTAAAATAAAAAACCATCTCAAATGAAATGGTTTTCTAATAGTGTGATAAGTGCAGGCATGTCCCCATATCAACGGGCCCTGATGAGTCTCATAACTAATAGTATTAAAAATGTCGTGAAAAATACTACTACACTGACTATTCCACTGTAAATGGGTAAGATTAGTAAGTAAAGGCTGCTGCTCATCCATCCTTCCACTGTTGTGAAGAGTTGTGTGTTGATAGCAAAGATTATATACAATAAAATTGTTGAGCTATTTACCGTAAATATAAACAAAATTGCCGGTAATCTTGTTAATGTATGATTATAAATTTTCTTAATTGAAAACAAAACAAGTCCTAATAATACAGGTGAGAAAGTCAAAAGCGAAATTTGAATTCGATCTATAATGCCCTCCGAACTGAGAACGAAAACGAAATTAAACAAAGATAAAATAGCAGTCATAATAAATAATTTAGAATTCAGCCTATTCAATTTAGCAATAAATGCATTCAAATCATGTACCCCTTTTCTCATCAAAAGTCCAATTATTTACTACATTATATCATTGATGCAAGAGACATGCCATCATAAACGGGACCGTCGAAATCAAAGTCCATTGAATTTTAGGTCACTCTATTTATTACTATAGTTTCAATAAGTTATAAGTTATTGACAGGCATTGGACTTTC
>JAFGVC010000042.1 GCA_016938195.1 Tissierellales bacterium
CCAAATCAAATCTGTAAAACTTTTTTCATTGTAGTAATTCGCCCTGGCACAAGCCTTTTCCAGTTTTTCTGCTTTGAATATAGCTTTCAATTTCAAAAAATCCCGATGCCTTTTGTATGCTATTCTGACCTCCTTCTCAAATCTTTTGAGAATATAATAATTGGTTTCAACTCCAATTCTTTTGGCTATGTCGGATAAATTATGATGAAAGAAAAAAATATCTTCAGATTTATATATGCTTGATATCATCTTCTGTCCTCCAGTGGGGCTGAATCAAAACCTTGTTTACAATTTCAAGATCGATAGTCTTCTTTCTGGCCCGCACAGCTTCCAGCATGGATGAGAGGCAGAGATTTCTGGCCTGCCTGAGATAACCTTCGGCTGACCGGACAACCAGTGAAAGAGCATCTTCAGTAAAGGTGTTGTGCCCCAGTCCTACATTATCTAATTGGCTTAAAATGAAATCTGCCATATCGTCAGGATTCAGTTTTTTCAACACCACCGAATAGGTTATTCGGCTTTTTATGTCTTGATTGACCTTGAGAGCAAAATTTGATAACAGTTCCGGCTGTCCCACAAGAATCAGATTGTGGTTCTTTGGGAAGTCTTCGAGCATCAGCCTGAGGCGTCTTAATGTCTGGACTTCCATGAGATGGGCATCGTCAATAATGATGATCAGAGATTTTCCTGTGCGGTAAAGGTTCAAAGCTTCTTCGATGAGTCTTCGTTCACATTTGAAATGAGTGCCTGTAAAATCAACATTAAAAGCGTCACACAAGATCTTCACGGTATTGGTGTAGGTGTGCAAGGTCCTGGCTACCGTGACCACAGTAGTTAATTTGGCCGCCTGTTTTTTGAAGGTATCCTTGATTACTGTTTTTCCGGTTCCCGGTTCTCCCATTAAAAGACAGAGCCCGCCCTGATGGGAATGGACTTTTAAGATGTCATAGATTTCCTGTTGTCCTTCCAAAAGATTTATGTCTTCCTGACGGAAGGGTGTTTTCTCAATCCCAAAATATGATCGTATCATTTTTTTCCTCCTCTTCGTAAATTCGCGTTGGCAATTAGATCCAGCACTTTAGCTTCTCCAATCCTCGCATCCTTGTAGTAAACCACAATACGTGTTGCCTTGGATCGATCAAAACGAATTGTTATGCTTTTGTTTCTAAAATCCGCCGGGGTTTCATAACGTTTGTTGCGGAAATAAAAGGTATTGTCTTTTTTGACCTTTCTCGTATCCTCATCAAAAAAGAGTTCATCGTTGATTTCAGAGGGAGGAAGGTATCGGATTCTTTTTAAATCCATGGCAAAGCGGTCTACCGGCTTCATATTGATGGCGGAATGATTGTGAGCATTGTATTCATCCTCAACCCATAAAGAAAATTGCCTGTTGAGTTTATCAAGTGAAGATAAATCCAATTGTCGTACCAGAAACTGGTCTCTGACCCGCCTGAAAAACCGTTCGATTTTGCCTTTAGAAGCACCGTCCCTCACAGGAGCATGGCGAAGAATGCATCCGACTCTTGCACAAATCAGTATCAATTCCTTTGAGGTATAAATCCCGCCATTGTCAACATAGATCTGTTCAGGAACACCTCGCTTGTAAAAGGCGGCCCTTAGTGTTGTAATAAGGGCATCGATATTTTCACTCAGAAAAAATTGACCATGTGTAATGACTCGTGAAGCATCGTCAATAAAAGCCACAAGCTTTGTTTGCTGATGGCCTGAAGCTGTTCTGACATAGGGGCCGTACATGGTGTCTCCCTGCCAAAGCTGATTGGCATATTCCATGGCAAAGGCCAGCCTGCGCTTGTCTTTTGGTTCCGAATCGGAGAGAAGATCGTGTTCTCTGATGTACCTGTAGAAAGTTGTTTGGCCTAATTGATGCTTATGAATGATGCCCAGTTCTATGATCTTCCTGAAGATGTCCATTTTGTTTCGGAATCGATTTTTGAAAAAGGGCAAGACCTGATTGATGGCTTCAAGTAATATTTCGGGTGTGATTTTTCTGGTTTTCCCTTTGTCTGCTCTTTCTTTCGGCTTAACCGAAGTAATACCGTGTTTGGTATAGCGGCAATACCAGGTAGATATAGTTCTCCAGGTAAAGGATCTGTCGCAGCCATCTTCATCTTTGAATTTCAATTGAGATACCTTTTTGATCCGTTCACGCCTTGTTTTGCCTTCAACATAATCGATTGCCGCCAGTACCTGCATTTTGAGATAAGGTGATACTTGTTTCATCGTGATTTGGCCTCCTTGGTTATAATGCTTTCAGAATAAATGACAAACGGAATGGGGGCCATCACCGTTATTCTGTTGCTGCTTTTGAACTGAAAAATGCAGATTCCGGTTATGATGAAGTGATTAAAATTGCTTTGGTCATAGAACAGGAGATCGGACTCTGACTTTCAGAATATTATCCTGAAAATGCTGTTGAAATGCCGCGATGGGATTAGTAGCAGGAAAGCAGTCCAGTAATTTTATAAACGTATAATTCAGGGAAGGAGAAAGAGAAAAGAGCCTGGTTTTAATATATGGCTTATTGATTTCTATACGCCTTGATAAATCATAGAGAAATGATTCGGATATAGTAACGTTGTTTTGTGCCCAAGCGGCCTGCTTGCTCAAGCCTTGAACAAGACCGGAGATAAAGGTCCAAAGCTCATGGGCTGTTAACCTGAAGTTCCTCAAAAACCCTGCCAGAAGAAGACTGAAAGTCCTGCCGCAGCCTTTTCTCCTGTTTCGGTTGGAACAGAAAATCCTCCGACCTCGTCGTTTCTTATCATAACCATAAATAAAGCCATGGAGATTCAGATTACCAATGGTCCTGCAAAATGGGCAATTAAGATGCTTTAACTTTTGGTGAATAGCTTTGAAATCCGATTCTGATGAGTAAAATCTTGGGATTCTTTTAAACACCTATTTAAATTTTCGGTGTCAGAAATTCCCGAATTAAGGGTGTACCTAAAGTGTTTTTTTATGATGATAATTCGGGAATATTGGGGGAATTGTATGATGGTAGTGTGGTAAAGTACA
>JAFGVC010000043.1 GCA_016938195.1 Tissierellales bacterium
CACCCGCTTCTTCTACTTGTACTTGATATGTTTTACCATTCACTGTGATATTATATTGTTTCATATTATCTCCTCCTATTTCATCAATTCTGTTCTTCCGGCATTAGCCCAAGCCGGCTCTTGATTTCTTACCTGTACAATACTTCTAACGATTAAGCCATCACTGTTTTTGCCTAAATGCGCAGCTATGGCAGCGGTAATCACCGCAATTAATTCTTCTTCATCTTCTTTTGGAGCTGTAGAAATGATTGGTTGAGGTATTACTTTTACCTCTGTCTTCTTGTTATCATTCTTACTCTTGGTAAAAATCATCTTGAATAGGTCGAGAATGAGTGAAATAGCATATAAAACTGCGAATACAATACCCATACTGAACAAAGTGATGATTCCTGCTTCTCCCATTGATATTTCTGTTCCAAACATATGATCACTCCTTATAACGGAATGTTTCCGTGTTTTTTAGCCGGTCTCGCTTCTCTCTTGCCTGAAAGCATTTCAAAAGCACTGATGACTCTTTTTCGAGTTTGAGAAGGTTCAATGACATCATCAAGATAACCTCTTGCAGCTGCGATATAAGGATTAGCCACTGTGTCTGAGTATTCTTGAATTTTTTCTTGTCTTTTTGCATTTTCGTCTTCTGCTGCGGCAATTTCTTTTCTAAATATGATGTTTGCGGCTCCGGAAGGTCCCATTACTGCTATTTCAGCTGTCGGCCATCCCAGTACAACATCAGCTCCAAGGTGTTTTGAACACATTGCTATATAAGACCCACCATATGCTTTTCTGGTAATGACCGTGACTTTTGGCACAGTTGCCTCTGAATAAGCGTAGAGCATTTTGGCACCATGTCTGATAATACCACCATATTCTTGACCAGTACCCGGAAGGAAGCCAGGTGTATCCATCAATGTTAATAAAGGAATATTGAAAGCATCACACGTTCTGATAAAATGTGCGCCTTTATCTGATCCGTTGATATCTAGACATCCGGCAAGTTTATTAGGTTGATTTGCAACCACACCTACACTTTTGCCATTAATTCTTGCAAAACCTGTCACCATATTTTCAGCATAATAAGGCTGATATTCAAGGAATTCACCATTATCCGAAATGGAAACAATCACATCTTTTATATTGTAGGCTTTATTGGGACTTGCAGGTACAATATCATTAAGCTTTTCATCTATTCTATTTAAATCATCGTTCGACTGAAACGCCGGTGCAGTTTCAAGGTTATTTTGCGGTAAAAAGCTCAATAAATGTCTAATTTTTGCAAAGCACTCTTCTTCAGTTTTATCATAAAACTGAGCAACGCCGCTAATTTTATTGTGTGTCATTGCACCACCAAGTTGTTCAGCTGAAACATCTTCTCCTGTTACTGTCTTGATGACCTGAGGTCCGGTGATAAACATCTTGGAAGTGTTTTCCACCATGAAGATAAAATCTGTTAATGCAGGTGAATAGACAGCACCGCCAGCGCATGGTCCTAAAATAACTGATATTTGAGGAATAACTCCCGAAGCTATGGTGTTGTTATAAAATATATCCCCGTATCCTTTCAGTGCATCTACACCTTCTTGGATTCTAGCTCCACCGGAGTCGTTTATCCCTATCAGTGGTGCCCCAACCTTCAACGCCATTTGTTGAGCCTTTACAATTTTAGCGGCATGCATCTCGCCTAGAGACCCTCCGATAACAGTGAAGTCCTGGGCAAATATGTAAATCAATCTTCCGTCAATTGTTCCATAGCCCGTGATGACACCTTCTCCAGGAGCTTTGGTTTTTTCCATTCCGAAATTGACACTACGATGCTCTACAAATGAGTCGATTTCTACAAAGCTTCCTTCATCCAGCAAGTACTCTATTCTTTCCCTTGCAGTAAATTTTCCGCTTTCATATTGCTTTTGAATCCCTTTTTCTCCGCCGCCCAGCTTCAGCGATGCTTTTTTTTCTAATAGCTGGTTAAGTTTTTCATTTGGCAATGTGTTTACCTCCTATTCTGATTGAATATACCTTATTAAAATACTAATAAATTAAAAAAATGTCAATATCTCTTGCTTAATTGCAAGCAATTTTTTTAATCATTCATATTTAATTAGCTTTTGTTTGCACTACGCCTTCTTTTATTAAGTTGACTATCTCATCTTGACTAAGACTTAGTTTGTCTGTCAATATTTCTGAAGTGTGTTCTCCTAAGATTGGCGAAACAATCCTGATGGTGTTGGGTTCCTCATCAAATTTTATTGGAGAATTGGTGACTATAATTTCTCCTGCCTTTGGGTGTTGCATCTTGACAAACATATTTCTATGCTTTAGCTGCTCATTCTCCATTAATTTATCTACCGTATTGATGGGACTATTTGGAATGCCTGCCTCGTCAAGGATAACCTGCCATTCTTCAGTTGTTTTTTCAATAAAAATTTTATTTAGAATCGGCTTTATTTCATGATAGTACTCTACACGCTTGGCATTCGAAAAAAATCTATAATCACTGATGAGTTCTTTTCTTTTAACCGTTTTACAAAACAATTGCCAAATTTTATCATTGCCGATGGCTACCATTATTTCACTATTTCGAGTCAAATAAGTCTCAAAGGGAACGATAGAAGCATGCTTATTGCCGATGGGTTCAGGAATCTCGCCTGTTGTGTTGTATCTCATGATTGCATTTTCAAGGATTGATACTTGGCTATCTAAGATCGATATGTC
>JAFGVC010000044.1 GCA_016938195.1 Tissierellales bacterium
AACACAAGATTATGATTTGAAAAGTCATTGAACTTCAAAGAGGTTAATGTTATAATTTTTCTGCCCATTGGGAGAAATTGATGTGTAGATGGAGGATGTGGTTTAATGAAAGAGTTCTTGGAAGAAACGGTGCATAGTAGTAAGTATTGGGTGATGGAGGGTCATATTGCCTCTTATATTCCGAGGCTAGCGACGGCCAATAAGAAACATGTAGGCATAGGCGTCTATACTGTGGACAATCAATACCATTCAGCAGGGGACACAAATATAAAATTTAGCATCCAAAGCGTATGTAAAGTATTTTCATTAATCTGTGCACTTAAGGATAGTGGGCTGGAGAAATTACTGATGAAGGTGGATGTTGAACCTTCAGGAGATCGTTTTAATTCTCTTGTTAAGCTTGAAACGATGCAAAATCATCGACCGTTAAATCCTTTTATAAATGCAGGTGCAATTGCTACCATAGGGATGATTAGAGCTCGAAATGCGGAGGAACGCTTTAATAAGGTGTTGCAAATATTAAGAGATATGACAAACAATGATAATTTAACCTATAATCAGGAAGTATATGAAAGTGAAAAGGAAACGGGAGATACCAATAAGGCGATAGCCTATTATTTAAAAGGAGCAGGAATTTTAGAGGAGAATGTGGATGACATTCTTGACACGTATTTTAAGATTTGCTCGATGGAAGCCGGTATTGAAGATATGGCAAGGGCCGCTGCGGTGATTGCAAATGATGGTAGCATACCTTGGAATGGAAATCAGCTGATATCCAAGGAAGATACAAAAATCGTTAGAGCTATTATGGCGACAAGCGGTTTGTATGATGGATCAGGGGAATTTTCGGTTAAGGTAGGCATTCCAGCTAAAAGTGGAGTGGGAGGATGTATTATTGGAGCCGCACCTAATAAGATGGGAATAGCGACTTTCGGTCCTTCATTAAATGAAAAAGGAAACAGTATCGCTGGAATTAGAATGTTTCAAAGCTTGTCAAAAGAATATCAGCTAAGTGTATTTTAATAGGATGTGCAAATAAAAGCAGGTACAAAAAGAACCGTCCCTTTTGTACCTGCTTGCTTTTTTGAGGGTGCATATTTTATAGATTAATGAGAACGAAAAATAATAGCCATATATTTTTTGTTTCTTGGCACGATTTTCGCATGTATTTTCCAATAAATACTTTTAAAATAGGAGACCGGTTATGTTGAAAATTGAAAACAATGTTTTGTATATTGAGAACAAATCAACAATGGATTTAGTGCAAGAATATGGAACACCGCTTTACGTATATTCTGAGAAAAAAATTATTGAAAAAATCAATGAAATTAAGAAGGCTTTTACTTTAAAATATCCCAATACGCATGCGGCATATGCATGCAAGGCTTTCTGCACACCCTATATTTGTCAATTGTTGGAGAGGGAGGGATTCTGGCTTGATGTTGTAAGTGGAGGGGAGTTGTATACAGCTTTGCGCTCAAAATTCCCTAGGGAAAGAATTGAATTTAATGGAAATAATAAATCCAAGGAAGAGCTAGTTATGGCACTGGAAAATAATATTGGAAGAATAGTTGTGGACAATGTGGCGGAGTTATATGCTTTAAATAAGTTATGCAAAGAATTAGAACAAAAGACAGAAATTCTTTTCAGAATTACTCCGGGAGTGATGAGCGATACGCATGATTTTATTACTACAGGCAAGAAAGATTCAAAATTTGGAATTCCTTTAGACAATGATATTATTTTGCCGGCTATTCAATATGCTATACAATCTGAATATCTAAAATTTTTGGGATTTCATTTTCATGTAGGCTCTCAGTTGCAAAATATAGATGCACACCTATCTGCGTTGGAAGTTGTATTAAATTTAATCCAAGTGACACGTGAAAGATTTAACTATGAAATTAATGATTTCAATATGGGAGGTGGCTTCGGTATACGTTATACGGATGAAGATTTTCCATTGGGATTATCGCAATTTGTAGACCCTATCATGGAACGACTGATTAACTTTTGTAATAAAAATAGTTTAAGAATACCGCATGTTTCAATGGAACCAGGGAGATTTCTTGTTGGAGAAGCTGGGGTTCAGCTTTATCGAGTTGGAAATATTAAGATTATTCCAGGGGTAAGAAAGTACGTGTCAGTAGATGGCGGTATGACAGATAATATTCGTCCTGGATTATATGGCGCGAAGTATGACGCGATTGTTGCAAACAAAGTGTCGGAAAATCGAACAGAGCTTGTTTCAGTATGTGGTAAATGCTGTGAGTCGACAGATATTCTCATTAAAGAATTGAAATGTCCTGTTATCGAAGCAGGAGATGTTTTAGCAGTCCTTTCAACGGGGGCCTATGGTTATTCCATGGCAAACAATTATAATAAATTACCAATACCTGCAGTGGTTGTGGTCAATGATTATGATTCAAAACTGATTGTTAAAAGACAATCTTATGAGCAAATGTCAATCAATGAGATTGTTGAGTTCTAGAATACAATTCCATAGAAAGAATGACTTGATTGAAGAACATAAAAGCTTATGATACAATGACAATGATAAAATATTGAATCAAGCAAAGGAGCCGTAGTATGGATTATTCACATGATTTAGTTCTGGACCAGCAAGGTCAGATCAAATATTTGAGCATTCATTGTTTAGACTTGATGTATCCGGAAAAAGCTTATTTGTTTGGTTATAAAGCAAATCAAATAAAGAACAGAGATTTAGTCGTGATTATTGAGAATAATTTTGAACAACATAAATCCTTCTACTTGAATCAGTTATTTGAGCGGTTGATGATAGATTTTAAACGATTAGGTAATAAGTTTGTTCTGATTTTTTTATATCAAGAAGACGATGTGCAACCTATTTGCAAGTCGGATTACTCAAAAACAATGTTAGATACGGTTTTTAACGGTTTACAGATTATGATTTCACATATTTCTGAAGAAAGTGTTTTGATTGAAATTGACAATTCAAAATATATTCTTCCATTGAGCCAAATAGGAAGGCAAATGTTTATTTTTGACGGTCAAGTGGCTAAGTATTTTATTGGTGATACTGCAAATAATGAAAAGATAAACAGGGTGATGAATGGAGAAGAATTTGAAGGTGAATTTAATTTTGAACCTGATATTTTGAATCACAATAGTCTTGAAACGCTTTTTGAGAAAGAATTTTATATATTCTTGAAAGATTTTATTTTATCAGCTAAATCTAAAGGATGCTATTTTAAAGAAAGATACTATCTTGTCCATCGAAATGAAGGGCTAGATCAAAGTTTCATACATTTGGATATCACAACTGAAGAGAGATGTATGCACGCTATTGAAAAAAATAGCCTGCAGCTGAATTTCTTTTCTCAGCGTCTTTGTGATGGAAAAATTGAAGTTGATTTTTCAGATATCATTGGGAATAGTCCAATTATTCAAAGAATTAAGACTTTGATAACAAAAGCTTCGGTGACGAATGCTACGATTTTATTATTGGGAGAAAGTGGTACCGGAAAAACATTTTTTGCACGTGAGATTCATATGAAAAGCAAGAGGAATCAGATGAAATTCATGCATATTAACTGTGCAGCTATCCCACCTACTTTGATTGAGAGCGAACTTTTTGGCTATGAAGAAGGGGCTTTTACCGGTGCAAAAAAAGGTGGAAAAAAAGGATATTTTGAAGTGGCAGATGGAGGGACACTCTTTTTGGACGAAGTAGGAGAATTGCCTTTGGAGTCTCAAAGTAGACTACTCGAGGTATTGCAAAGCGGGACTTTTTATAGGGTTGGAGGCAATGAAAAAATCACAGTCAATATTAGGGTGATTGCGGCAACCAATAAAAATCTCAAAACACTTGTGCATGAAAATAGATTCAGGAAGGACTTGTATTACCGGCTCAGCGTTTTTCCAATTAATGTACCCCCATTAAGGGACAGAATGTCTGATATTAAATTGTTGTGCAATCGGTTGCTTCCTGAAATCACTAGAAGACTCGAAATAAATCCACTGATTCTGAGCGAAACCGCCATACGGAAAATGATGGATTATGATTGGCCTGGGAATATCAGGGAGCTTGAAAATATTCTGGAACAAGCCTCTATTCTCTGTGAGGGAAAGGTAATTTGCCCGGAACATATAATGATTAGCAATCCGTCACAGAAGGAAGACATGCAAGAAAATTTAAGAAAAAGAATGGAACAACATGAAAAGCTTCATATTATAAGAACATTAGACAAATACGGGGGAAACAAATCAAAAACGGCGGGTGCTTTAGGAATCGGAAGAACAACTCTTTTTGAAAAAATGAAGAGATATAACATTGAACAGGAGGAAAACGATGATGTTGATTAAACAGATTAGAGACAGGATAAACAATATTAATGGCAATATTGGAATCTATTACAAGGATATTAGAAGTGGATATAGTTGTTATGAAGGTAATTCAGATCTTTTTGCTGCAGCAGGAATCGCTAAATTGTTTCTTAGCATAGAAGTTTTTAAACAGCTTGAAGAAGAAATTATAAATAAAGATACCAAGTACGTGTTGAAAAACAGTGATAAAGCGCCTTCGATTGGAGCAATACTGAATTTACATGAAGGGATTGAATTAACAATAGAAGATTTGTATAAAATGATGGTTTCAGTAGGGGATAATTCAGCTTTCAATATATTGTCTAATATAGTTGGTATTGATAAAATAAACAAGACTTTATCTGATATGGGATTAATTACATCTAGAATTAGAAGGCTATTTTTTGATCAGGAATCAATTGACAGAGGAATTGAAAATCACTCATCCGTTAGAGAAATTGGTGATATATTTGAGAGATTATATTATGGACAGATTATTTCGAATAAAGCAAGTCAAGAGATGATTAATCTATTTATGCTTCAGCAACGAAATTATATAATACCTTATTATTTCAATGAATATACACCCATTTCGCATCAGTTAGGAGAAGATGAGGGGATTATCCATGATGCGGGTATTATTTTTTCAAAAAATCCGTTCATTCTTTGTATGAGTGCAGATAATGTTGATGTTAGGAAAGTAGAAAGTGCCATGAGGGATATTGCTTTGATGTGTATGAAAAATTCAAATAAATTCAATTAGTGTTCGGATAAAAGAACAATTCATTCCGGTTTCCGAACATCTTTAATGACTATATTTATAATAATCTAGAAGTCAGAGCGTTTCTGGCTTCTTTTTTTTTGGCATGATATTTGCTTTACTATGATTTCAAATAAATAAGAGAGGCGTTGTATGAAATTACTTATAAAAAACGGCAGAATAATAGACCCGAAGAATAAAGTGGATTCTATTCAGGACTTACTAATAATAGATGGGAAAATTGAGGAGTATTTAAATATAGGAGAAGTCGTTGAGGCTGATAATGTGATTGAAGCCGAAGGTTTGGTGGTATGTCCGGGATTTGTTGACATGCACATGCATGAAGATCCTTATAATGAAGAAAAAGATGATTTTGAGATAGGCATTTTTAATTGTATGCTACGGATGGGTGTAACTACAGCTGTTGGAGGAAATTGTGGTGTAGGCCCAATACATCCATCTCTATATTTGGAAAAGGTCGATATGAAGGGATTGCCGATTAATGTAGGCTTGATGCTACCACATGAGGCTTTGAGAAATTTAGTTGGAGAGCATAATAAGTATTTGCCTGTTATAAATGAAGAAAATTTAAAAAAAATGCTTTATAAAACTTACGAAGAGCTAGAAAAAGGAATGCTTGGATTATCCTTTGGAATTAGATATATTCCGGGACTCGATTTTAATGAGTTAGTTAAATTATCAAGGGCCGTAAAATTTAACAATAAAATGGTTGCTGCTCACATCCGAGACGATGCAGCAAAAGTGATTGAAGCAACCAGTGAGCTATTGGAAATTGGTGAGATTTTAGGTATAAAAATCCAGAATTCTCATATTGGAAGCATGGGCGCATATGGACAAATGGCAGAACTTTTAAGACTGATGGATCAATCCAAATCTAGGGGGATTGATATTGGGTTTGATTGTTATCCATATGAGGCTTTTAGTACTGGGATAGGCGAAACGACTTATGATGAAGGATTCCTTGAAAGGTATAATATTGAATATGACAGAATTGAAGTAGCAGAAGGACCCTATGTGGGAAAAAGATTGAATAAGGAATTATTTTTTCATTTAAGGAAATCAAGGCCGGAAACAATTACAATAGGGCACGTGATGAAAAGCGAAGAAGTTGATTTGGCGCTTGCTCATCCTAATACAATTGTTGCAAGTGATGGCTTTATGCACAAGCTACAAGGACATCCAAGAGCCAGTGGCACGTTCCCACGTATTATTAATGAATACTATAAAAATAAAAAAATATTCTCGTTGAATGAAGCCATAGCAAAAATGACTTTTATGCCTGCAGAAAGATTGGGAATAAAAAAAGGTTCTATAGGAAAAGGAGATGACGCGGATCTTGTGATTTTTAATCTTGACGAAATAAAGGACAGGTCTGATTTTGAAAAGCCTTTTCTGGAACCGGATGGAATCAATTACGTTATTATTAACGGCGAAATTGCTGTTGAGAATAAAAAAATAGTCAACAACAGGCTTGGAAAATCAGTAAGAAAATGAAAGGAGCAAGAATGAATAATTTTGAACTGGCAAAAAAACTTCACCAAGAATCGATAGTTGTTGATGCTCATTTAGATTTAGGAGGGATTGTTTATAACAGAAGAAAAAAAGGAATGACAAGGGTACTAGAGCATGAATTGTACGATGAAATGAGAGCAGGTGGCGTCAATGTTGTTGTAGCAGCTATTTTTATCGAAACTGAGTTTGTGCCAGATATGGCATTGAAATTAGCATTGCTCCAGATTAGTCATCTTTATCAAGATGTATCGGAAAGCGTTGACAAATTCGCTATAGTAACATCTTACGATGAGATGATGCAGGCCATAGAACAAAATCAAATTGCTATTATACTATCTTTGGAAGGAGCGGACCCTATAACAAACAGTCTTGACCTAATTGATATTTTTTATAAGCTAGGGGTCAGAGGACTTGGTATTACTTGGAGCAGAAGAAATTATGCTGCTGATGGAAGCTATTTTTATAATCCAATCGAGGGTAAAACAGGGGGATTGACACCGTTTGGAGTGAAGCTTGTAAGACGTGCTGAAGTATTGGGAATGTTCATAGATTTGAGCCATATCAACGAAGATGGTTTTTCAGATGTCTTGCAATTTACTAAACTATCATGCATTGCATCCCATTCTAATTCTCGTGAATTGAATGATATTACCCGAAATATTTCTAAATCTCAAGTTAAACAAATAGCAGAGAGAGGAGGTGTTATAGGTGTCGCAGGTTACTATGAGTTGATTGATATGAATCATAAAATACCGTCAGTACAGAGCTATTGTGATCATATTGATTATTTCGTAAAAACTGTAGGAGAGGATTATGTTGGATTTGGATTTGACTTGTGTAGTAAGTATTATGAAATGGGTGAACAGCTTGATGTAATAAAAGGACATCATGAAATGATTTTGATTACAGAAGAATTATTAAATAGGGGTTATTCTTTAGAAAGCGTAAAAAAGATTATGGGACTAAATTTCTTGCATTATTTTAAGAACAGACTAAAATAAATTTTAAGAGAGGTAATTTATGTTAATCAATATTGCAAATGCTATTGTAGATTTTTTGTGGGGAGTTCCGCTTTTTGTTGTGGTTATTGGTGTAGGATTATTTTACACATTTACATCAGGTTTTTTCCAGATTTCTTTTTTCAGCCATATGTGGAAAGTTACTTTTGGATCTCTCTTTGAGAAAAAAAAGAAAGAAGAAGGAGTAGGTGTTTTATCTCCCGTACAAGCCATTAGTACGGCTGTTGGTGGATCGATAGGCATGGGTAATATCGGTGGTGTTGCTTCAGCAATTGCTGTCGGTGGACCAGGAGCTGTACTTTGGATGTGGATCGCGGCTTCAGTAGGTCAAATCATTAAGATGGTGGAAGTAACTTTAGCCTGTTATTATCGCGAAATTGATGAAAATGGGGAACCTTACGGTGGACCTAATTACTATATGGAGAAAGGAATTGGAGAAGAAAAGGGTCTTAAAATCTATAAAGTTTTGAGTTTTATTTTCATGTTTGGTATGTTAGGTGGATTTTTTATCAATGTTTCAAATTTTACTTTAACTGAAGCCATTGCAAAGGTTTCAGGATGGAATATGATTGCGATTAGTGCTGTGTATACAACGGTGATTTATATTATTACAGCAGGTGGCATCCCTAGCATTGGTAAATTTGCTGAAAAAATAGTTCCATTCATGATTGTTTTTTACATATTTGGTGGATTATTTATTATTCTTAAAAATTTTGCTGCAATACCCGGTAGCTTTGAATTAATTTTTCAAGGGGCATTCTCAGGAACAGCTGCTGTAGGGGGATTTACAGGTGCAGCTGTAGCAATGGTTATTCAAAAAGGAATTTCAAGATCTGTGTATAGTAATGAAGCTGGATGGGGTACTTCTCCGATGATTCATTCAACAGCTAGAACAGATCATCCAATCAGACAAGGATTATTCGGTATTTTCGAAGTTTTTGTTGATACTTTCATTGTTTGTTCTATCACAGCTTTGGTTATCATTACTACCGGTGAGTGGTCTTCAGGTCTCTCAGGAGCTACCCTAACATTGACTGCATTTGAATCAGAGTTAGGTTATGCAGGACCTCTACTTTTGACATTTGCTATGATATTATTTGCCGTAACGACGGCAGGTGGTTGGTACACATATTATGAGATATTGCTGAGATATCTATTCAGAGACAATCTAAAAGCTAAGAATATGTTCCTAAAGTTTGTCAAATGGACCTATCCACTTCCAGGATTTTTAATGGTTGTATTAGCAGTAACAAACAACTATCCTGGTGCGACAGTCTGGATATTTGCAGATATTGCAACAGGTGTTCCTACTTTTGCAAACTTAATCGCAATCCTGATTTTATTCCCAAAATTTTTGTCTTTATTGAAGGATTATAAGGCAAGACATCTGGGAATTGGTGAAGTGGATCCTAATTTTGCAATATTCTATGATGATCAACTTAAAAAGAGAAAAAGCATAAAATAAAATAATATGATAGCAAAAAGAGGTATGCCAATCATACCTCTTTTTAAGTAAATGGAGAGAATCTTATGGAAAAAATCATGAAACTATCAGCAGAATTTCCAGAGATAGGTGTGCTTTATTGTAATTTGGAAAATAAAAGACAATATCAGTATAATTTAAAAAAAAAATACTTATCAGCTAGTATGATTAAAATTTTTATTATGGCAACTCTTTACAGCGAGTATGAGAAGAAAAGAATTAATGTTAAAGATAGGTACCAATTATCTCAAGCTGATTTCATGCCTTCGTGTGGTGTATTATCCTATCTTGATAAATTAAACACATATAGCTTAGAAGACATTTGTAGATTGATGATTATTGTAAGCGATAATTCAGCTGCTAATTTTTTGATTGATGTATTAGGTATTGCTAATATTAATCACACTATTAATGAATTAGGGATGTTAGATAGTATTCTAAGAAGAAAGTTTTTTGATGAGCGGGCAACTGCCTCTGGACTCGAGAATGAAATTTCTCCGTTTGACTTGTTGAAATTTTTCGACAAATTATTCAAGTCATCTATTTTCAGCTATGAATCAAGCCAAGAGATGATGAGTATGCTGTTGAATCAGCAACAAAATGAGATTATTCCTTTTTATCTGCCAGACGATATTCTTGTGGCACATAAGGTAGGATTAGATGATTTAATTTACATTGACGCAGGAATTATATTTTCCAAAAAACCATATTTTTTATGTCTCAGTTGTGACAATAGAAATTATAGAGAAGTGAGAGAACCTATGGCTAAATTGGCAAAATTATTTTATGTTTTAAATGAGAAGGAGGACAGTGAATGAAGATTTCAGACAGAATATTATCTATGCAAGCTTCTCCAATCAGAAAATTGGTACCATTTTCTGATGAGGCAAAGAAAAACGGTAAAAAGGTTTATCATCTGAATATTGGACAACCGGATATCAAAACGCCGAGGCTATTCTTTGAAACTGTAAAGAACTATGACACTGACGTATTAGCTTATACACATTCTCAAGGGCTTAGAAGTTTGATAGATAGTTTTGTAGAATACTATAATGGTTGGGGATTAAATTTTGAAGAGAGAGATATTTTAATTACAAATGGAGGAAGTGAAGCAATTTTATTTGCGCTTTTGGCAACTTGTGATCAGAATGATGAGTTTTTAGTTCCGGAACCATTTTACGCCAATTACAATAGTATAGGAGAAATGGCTGGTGCTATAGCGGTCCCCATCGTAACAAAAGCTGATAATGGATTTGCATTGCCGGATATCGCTGAATTGCAGAAGCTGGTCACTCCAAAGACTAGAGCGATACTCATCAATAATCCAAGTAATCCAACAGGAAAAGTTTATGATTCAAGTGAGATCACAAATATTATGCAGTTAGCATTAAACAACGATTTATTTATTATTTCTGATGAGGTATACAGAGAATTTGTCTATGACGGCTTGGAGGTATTTAGCTTTGGTAGTATAAAAGAAATAGAAGATCGCGTAATACTGATTGATAGTATTTCAAAAAGATATAGTGCTTGTGGAGCTCGTATTGGTTGTATTGCTTCACGTAATAATATGATTATTAAACAGATGCTGAAATTATGTCAAGCAAGGCTATGTGTTCCAACACTAGAGCAAGTGGGAGCATCTGAGCTGTTTAATATGAATAAGAGTGATCTAGAGAAAATTAGGACTGAATATGATTATCGGAGGAAGATTGTCTACTCTGCACTAAAAGAGATGAAAGGAGTATTTTGCAAGATGCCACAGGGTGCTTTTTACATTATGGCTAAATTGCCGGTCGAAAATGCAGAGAATTTTGCAAAATGGTTGCTGACTGATTTCGAAATAAATGGAGAAACAGTTATGATAGCGCCCGCAGAGGGATTTTATGTAACTGAAGGAAGGGGAAAAGATGAAGTTAGAATATCTTATGTTCTAAATGCTAAGGATTTAGAAAAGGCAATGGCTATTCTAGATGCCGGACTGAGGCGATATCATGCTTTACAATGAAGAAGCAGTAATGCACAGACCTGCCTGGATTGAAGTTAATATGGCGTACTTAGCGCATAATTTTCTTGAAGTAAAACGAGTCATTTCACCTACAACGAAAATATGTGCGGTGGTCAAGGCGGACGGATATAAGCTTGGTGCTGTTAAAGTAGCTGAAATATACATAAAAAATGGTGCGGATATGCTTGCAGTTGCTATATTAGGGGAAGCAATTGAATTAAGAAGAAAGTTCCCAACAATACCAATATTAGTGTTGGGGTATACCCCTGATGAATTATTTAATGAAGCTTTAGCTCATGAAATTACATTGACCATTTTCTCAGAGAAACAAGGTGTTAGTTTTGATAATGAATGTTCAAAAATGTCAAAAATTGGCAGGATTCATATTAAGCTAGATACTGGAATGAATCGGTTGGGTTTTTTACCGAATGACAATAGTGTAAAATCTATTTTAAAACTTTCTAAGCTATTAAATATTGAAATAGAAGGGATATATACGCATCTAGCTAAGGCTGATGAAAAAGATAAAACTTACAGTTATCAACAAAAGCATATTTTTGATCAATTCTATCTTCGCTTATCGTCAGAAAAACTGATGATTCCAATTAGACATTTGTCGAATAGCGCAGCTATTATAGATTTGCCAGATTTTAATTATGAGATGGTGAGACCGGGAATAATGCTGACAGGCTTATATCCTTCTAAAGAGATTAATAGAGAAAAAGTAGAACTCAAACAGGCGTTTATGTTAAAAACTCAAATAGGATATGTCAAAAAACTTGCTAGTCATGAAGGTATTAGTTATGGGCATCAATATGTGACAAGTCAAGAAACATTAGTTGGAACATTACCAATCGGTTATGCAGACGGTATTTCTAGACTTTTGTCCGAGAAGCTTTATGTTATGATTCATGGTATCAAATGTGATGTGCTTGGCCGAATTTGTATGGATCAATGTATGGTAGATTTGACTGATGTCACAAATCCAAAGATAGGTGATGAAGTAATAATCTATGATGACGGTACTTCGGGTGGCTTGATACCAGACGATATTGCTGAGCTTCTGAAGACTGTTAATTATGAGGTGATGACTATGCTAGATAGAAGGTTAACTAGAGTCTATCGTTAAACTAATGTGCCTTGAATGGCAAGTCCGGCATCTTTCATTGCACACCTATGACATTACATATTCCGATATTTCATAATTGATCTTATTTTATAAGAATCGAACGGGGCAAATTGTATTTATTTCAATACAATTTGCCCCGTTTTTATCATTAATGGCTTTAAAAAAAATTTGAGCATTTTGCAAGAAATAGAAAAATACAATTAAAATGAAAGAATATATGCAATATTAACATTATTAAAGTTATTTTGACAGAAAACTTGCATTATAGTCGTGAATCTGCTATTCTTTTGTACATATATCAATACAATCTTTTGCAAATATAGGAGTGTTAGAATGAAAACGAAAATTGTTTTGGGTGTTATCGGTGCGGATTGTCACGCTGTAGGCAATAAAATACTGGACCATGTACTGACTGACGCCGGATTTGAAGTGATAAATATTGGCGTCTTAAGCTCTCAGGAAGATTTTATCAATGCCGCTATTGAAACGGGTGCTGAGGCAATCATGGTATCTTCACTATATGGACATGGCGAAATTGATTGCAGAGGTTTGAGAGATCAATGCAATGAGGCTGGGCTAAAAGATATTCTGCTATATGCCGGCGGCAATCTGGTTGTAGGAAAACAAGACTGGGAGAATGTAGAGAAAAGATTTCTTAAAATGGGATTTAATCGAGTTTATCCTCCGGGAACATCTCCGGAAAAGGGGATAGAGGATTTAAGACATGATTTAAATAGGACACAAACAGGGTGATATTATGCGAGCAGTTTTATTGATAGATTTCGGCAGTACTTATACCAAATTAACTGCTATTGATCTCGATACTGAGATGTTGCTTGGCGCCGCTAAGGCCATTACAACGGTAGAGACCGATATAATGGACGGCTTTAATCTAGCAAAGGCAAGGTTGATGGAAAAATTAGAGAACAAAGCCATGGAATTTGAACTCAAGCTCGCTTGTAGCAGTGCGGCCGGAGGTCTTAAAATGATAACCATCGGTCTTGTTCCGGATTTAACAGCTGAAGCGGCAAAAAGAGCGGCATTGGGCGCAGGAGCTAGAATTACAGGTGTGTACAGTTTTGAATTGACTAAAACTGAGATGGAGCAAATCAAAGCATCAAAGCCTGAAATAATCCTTCTTTCCGGGGGAACGGATGGTGGAAATAAAGATTGTATTTTACACAATGCCAGAATGATTAGCGAGTCCATCCAGGAAGTTCCGATTGTTGTTGCAGGCAATAAAAATGCAGTTGATGAGATTGAAGACTTATTTAAGGCCAAAAATATTTATTATAAGATCACAGAAAATGTGATGCCTAAGTTAAACGTT
>JAFGVC010000006.1 GCA_016938195.1 Tissierellales bacterium
AATGAAAGAAAAAATTGCAATGCTAAAAAGGATTCAAAATAATCCTAATGGTATTTATATGATGGATGCTAAATTAGCATCAAGGGCCTTTACGCCACCGGTAGGAGAATAAAATTACCAAAATTTATCATATTAGTTTTTAGAGAGCTCTAAGGAGCTCTCAGATTGATTACAAACCCGTATGAAATTTTCATTTTCTTACGGGTTTTATCATTATTTTCCTGATTAACCGGAAATTTTTAGATAAAATCTAAAAATACCCGTTACTGCGATGGATTTCATCAAAAAATAAAAAAACATGAAGAAATCTTGCTATCTTCTTCATGTTATATGCCGCTGCCGACATATAACTTTGCTCTTTGATACCATTAAGACCCCGGAATCGGGCATAGCGGAATCCATGCAATTCCTTTAAATCAGCAAAAGCACGTTCAATAGTCTCTTTTCTTCTTTTGTAGATTCTCTTTTCCAATGCTGTGGTTCGAGTGAAGCGATCGATCTCTTTTAAGTCCTTATCCCATACATGAAGCCTTATGATTCTTTTATCAGCTTTCTCGTACAGACATTTTTCTTTCCTTGGACAGTTGCAACAGATTTCTCTTTTACTGTGATATTCCATGTATCCTTCTCTTGTAGTCGTTTTGTATTCCAATGAATGACCTTCCGTACACATGACAACATCCCATTCTTCGACATAAGTGAAATTCAATTTTGACATCTTGCCTTTTGGTTTGGGTCCTATTCTTTTGGCGATTGCCCCCTTGTATGCCCAGATTTTTGAGCCCTTTTGCGATTGCTGCCGTGTAATAACCCGCATCAGCCCCCACAAACCGGTAACCAATTTTTGCTTTCTGTTCTTTTACAATGTCAAGAAAAGGAACAGCATCGTTGATTGCCGCACTGGTTGGATGCACACCGGTTATGATATTGTTTTCGCCATCGACGGTCATGTGATTCAAGTAAAAGAATCCTTTGGGCTTCCTGTCCCTAAACATGTATCCGCTGTCTGGATCGGTTGTGCTGACTTTCCTGTTTTTTATCGTTTCTTTTTTTGTGTTTTTTTTAGCTTCTTTTGCTGTCTCTTTTCTCTTTCCAGATTTACCGCTTCTTCTAGCTCATCCACGTAATTGGCTAGTGGCTTCGCTATTTGTTCGTTTGTGAACTTGCCGATATTGGCATTTGCTTTGATATGGGTTGAATCCACATACATGATGTTTCCGCTGACCAGTTTGTTTTCAATGGCCTGTTCCAAGATGTTCTCAAATATCCTTTCGTAGATATCGGTTCCCCTGAATCATCTCCTCCTATTCTGGCTGATGGTTGAGCTGTTCGGGACGCTTTCTTTCAATCCGATTCCCAAAAACCATCTGTATGCGATGTTATACTTGATTTCCTCAACAAGTCGTCTTTCGGATCGTATGCCGTATAAATAGCCTATGAATATCATTTTAAATAGGATGACCGGGTCTATGCTTGGTCTTCCGTTGTTTTCACAATATTTATCTTTCACCAGTTCATAGATGAAACTGAAATCTATGTTGTCTTCTATTTTTCTCAGTAAATGATCTTCTGGCATCAGCTCTTCCAAACTGATGATTTCCATTTTCAACTGCACGTTTTCATTCCTTGTAAGCATTGATTTCCTGCGCTTTTTGATACTTCTATTATATCAAAAAACTGAAAAAGAATCCTCTTTTACGAGAATTCTTTTTCTTACATTTTCGTAATTTTTGACTTTGTCAACAGCCTGAGAGCTCTAAGGAGCTCTTTTTTTATGGAAGTTGACAATTAGTTAATGATTTTTATCTTCAGAAGGAATATAATATTGACGTATAAATTACCGTAGTATTAATAAAATGGGAATAGGGGTGTAAGAATGATAGCCTTTTTAATGGTTATAGAGAATGAAGAAACAAGGTGTAAGCTAGAAGAGATATACAGGCTATACAGGGGGAAATTAATCCTTATTGCAATGGAGATCTTACATGATGATTATGAAGCTGAAGATGTTGTTCAGAATGCAATAATAAAAATGGCAGAATGCATTGATGAAGATTGTAATCCGAAAAGCAATGATGTTCAAGGACTTGTCATTGTTATTGTAAGGAGATTATCCATCAATATATATAACAAGCGAAAGAAATGGGAAATGGTTGATTTAGAAGAAAATGAAGCTGCAATAAGCCATGATGAGTCTACAGATCCTGAGTTACAACTATTGCATATTGATCAAAAAGAATGGGTATCCAGGGAGCTAGAGAAAATTAAAGGAGAGTATGCAGATATACTTACCTTAAGACATTATTATGATTATACTTTTAAGAAAATTTCAAGTATATTGTCTATAAGTGAGGACAATGCAAGAATGAGGTATATGAGAGCGAAAAAAGCACTTAGTGGTATCATAGGAGGTGGAATTAATGGGAAATAACAGAGGCGATGAAACAAGCAAGGCTATGGAAGCATATTATGCCTGTATTGGTGAAGCTCACATAAACAACCTTATCAATGATTTAGATAACAGACAGGATGAAATTGACAAGGTTGAGGTTCCAGCATCTCTAGACAAGTGGTTTTATAACTATGTTAAAAAAAGAAGGAAAGATGAAAAAAGAAAGAAAATGTTAACAGATTTCAGAAGGTTTTCCCAAAAGGCTGCAGTCATAGTTTTGGTCATATTAACAGCAATGTCAGCAGTGATTTTCTCAGTTGAAGCTATAAGAGTAAGGGTATTGAATTTCTTTATGGAGAAAAACGAGAAATATACGGAAGTAAGAATCGATAGTAATAATGGTAAATTGACACCTGTACAAGATTGGGATAGTTATTACAGTCCGGAGTATTTGCCTGAAGGTTATTTTTTCTCGGAAGCTTCAGATGGAGGTTTAATCAAAGTATTGGAATATACAGATGGGGTTAACCAAATAGTGATTACTCAAGGAGGTAGCGATTCGGGCATTCAACTTGACACAGAGGATGCAGTTGTAACAGAAGTAACCATTGATGGGAATGAAGGATTGTTAGTAATTAAAGACGATTGGACAATGTTGTTTTGGCACAACGATGATTCCAGCTTTACCATATATGGACGAATAAACGAAGAAGAAATTATTAAGATTTCTGAGAACATAAAAAAAGTAGAATAATGTATATAAAAGCGTGGCAAATTGCCACGCTTTTATTATTGAGCAGAAAAGTTTTTTTAAAATTTACAAATCGAATACATGATAGACAAATCAATGCATGCAGAACTTATTTAGAAAAGTTGTAATAAAAATCGAAAAAACTTTCTCAAAAAGTGTTACGAAATTGGCTTCTCGATTGTTATATATAGTGAAGGGGTAAATGACATGAGAGGAGGTGATTTAATTATGGTGATTAACAAGAAATGTATTTTTATTGTTTTCATGGCGTTTGTTCTGGTAAATTTGCCATTAGTGCCTGTAGATGCTACTGAGTGTGAAAGTGAAATTATCACACCAAAGTTTTCTTATATCAGAAATTTTTTGAATGAATTTCAAATATCTGATACAGGAAAGGCTTCCGTTTCATCTTATTTGTATGCTGAAAATGCAGACGAAGTTAGAGTAACGGGTTACTTGCAGCAATATAAAAATGGCGGATGGAACAATGTAAAAAGTTGGACAGAGTCTGCTACAGGTAAGAATGTTACACTTGGAAAAGACTGGTACGTTGAAAGCGGGTATACGTACAGATATATCGCATATGGATACATCTATGTTGATGGATATGTAGTTGAAAGTACGAGCTATGTATGCGATACAGTAACTTATTAATGGAAGCATATTAAGCTGAGAGCAAGAAGCATGATAAAAAGGGGTCTATATGAATAAAGTAAGATCACCAAATATAGTCTTTAATGAATTCATTGAGTATGATGCAAAGGGGATAAAATAGAGTTGAAAAAATATAAACTAAGAAGGATAGAATAATGAATAAGACAATAAAGTCTACTTTACAGCGAATAATCATGTTTTCATTATTGGTGATTATGTCTCTTTGTCAACCTGTTGTATATGGAGCTACAGAAGTTCCAGAAATTGATTCTAGTGATTTATACAGTATCAGTATAAATAGTAATGGGAGTTTGATTTTTGCTTTTGATCCAGAAATGAAAAATGGTATACTAAGATTATTCGAAGGGAAAAAACTGTTGGCTGACATTGAAATTTTGGATAAAAGCTGTTTGGTTGAAGATGTCCCATCCAATGTAGCCATTAACTATGTTATAAATTTCGACCTAAACAAAACTATTGAGACCATTTCTGGAATACTAGTTATAGAGAATACTGAGAAAAATGTTTCGAACTTAAAGTACTCAACAATATCAGAAATGAGCGGACTGTCAGACGAAGAGATAATGATGTTGTCTTCGAATCTCTATGAAAGTGAGTCCAATGATTCTTTTTCATCAGCTGATAGGACTTATGATGACGATAATATGAATGGTTGCATAGACAGTGGTTCTGATATTGACTACTATAAAATAAAATTTGATGTTCCAGGAAAAGTCAATTTTTGGTTAGGATCAATACCTTCAAATTGTGATTATGATTTGAAAATTTATGATTCAAATTATTCGCTTAAATGGATGTCAGAAAATGCTGGAAACAGCGATGAATTAATCTCATTGAAATTGGTAGAAGCAGATGTATATTACTATATGAAAGTGTATAGTTATTCAGGATATGATGATGTTGACCAGTATTTATTGAGGGCTAAGCTTTACTATGGAAATATGGGTTGGGGTTATATGTATACTGATTCTGATAATAGGTATATATCATCAGGGTACGGCTTACCATCAAGACCAGATCATTACGGTATCGATATAGTCAGCAGTAATTCTTCTGATCCCATAGATGGTGATGCTATTAATAATGTCTATTCGGGTAAAGTTGCATATGTGGGGATTGATAGTCCATCGGCAGGAAATTATGCTGTTGTGGAAACAGATTCGATAGATCCTGAAACCGGAAAAAAACTAAGGGTAAGATATTTGCATATGAAATATTTGCCGTCTGTCTCTAAAGATGATTCTATTTCGAAAGGGACTTTAGTAGGATATACTGGGAATACTGGTTTGAGTTCAGGTCCTCATTTACATTTTGATGTAAATAATGAGAGTAAAATATCTTATTTAGATATTGAAGATACTATTAATCCTGAATTGTTTTTCCCAACAATAAGTTTTAGTGGTGATACATCACTTTAGAAGGAGATAAAAATGAGAACAACAAATATTATCGTAGTATTGTTGGTAATTGCACTTGTTTCATTTTGTGGTTATCAACAGGATGAGAGTGTCAATGATGATAATCGAAATGAGGAAATTTCTTTAGAAGAGTCAATGGTTCATCACGTAGAAGCCATAGGGGGCAGTGAAAGCGAATGGCGTTATCCGTACTCTCCACTGTACTATGGTATACCTGGTTTTATTTATGACTTAGCAGACAAAGATACTGTAGATGAATGGAGAGCACAGTTTGCAAGTTATGAAAATCCAAATGGTCGAGACAGGCTTGAAAATAACGTAGTTAATGCAGTAAGAGAGATAGGTATTTCAAAAGAAGATTTCATTAAAAGAAATGCTGGATATCCTTTTACAGAAGAAGAAATCGAGGCAATATTTTCTGGTAGCCAGAGCATGGTTAACAAAGTTTTTGTCAACAGAGGTGCTGTTCTAGTAGATGATGAAATATATTCATTGGATTGGATTTTAGCACATACACTTGAGGAGTGTAGAAATGAAGGTATTACTGATGATATGCTAAAGCAGCTTCATATGAGAATTGAGAATGCACCCATAAGCACTCAGGTAAAAATGTTGAAGGAGAAAATGGATAAAGCTGGAATAAAGTGAAAGCAGGCACAAAGAGCAGGCACAAAGGGACGGTTCCTTTGTGCTATTGTTGTCCTGCTTTTTTCTCTTAAAAGAACCGTCCCATTGTGACATGATTGGTACACTGTAAACTAGTTATAAGGATGTGTTTATGAAAAAAATATATAGTATGCTTATTCTTTCAATGATTATTATAGGGATAACTTTACACATTTTTAAAATAAAAGAGATTAGCCATGTAGAATCTTTTGTAATAAATAGTTATTTAAATGAATTAAAAGAAGGCACTACGAATACAAAATATACATTGAGTGAAAAGGACAAATTACATTCTAACGATGATGTGATCAAGAGGTTTAATATTGCTGGCAGAAGGATAAATATCGAAAAATTGAGTGGTTTTTTGCAGAATGCTGACTACTTATATTACAAAGTTGAAAAGCGATCGTCTATAACAAAAAAATTTGAGGAGTATAATGACAAATATTTAAAAAGATTTGTTGTCTTTTATTTCCCGTCGGTAGTGTAAAGTAGTGTATGAAAAAAAGGCAGCATAAAAAATGGTCTTAAAAGACCACGGGAATTTGAAACACAAACAATTTTGG
>JAFGVC010000001.1 GCA_016938195.1 Tissierellales bacterium
AAAATAAAACCATCACTAGCAGATATGGAAAAATCAATTACTACTCTTTTGGGAAAGTGATCGATGATATGTTGGATGAGATTTTTGGAGAGCATACATCTAAGCCAGTTGATAATGAAAAATTAAACCAATTAAAACTTTTATTTCCTGATAAAACAGAAGATGAACTGATTAAAGTAATAGATCTTCTTAAATAGTTTGGCAGGTACAATGCCCATATTTATTTGGTTTGACAGGTTTGACACTTTGACATCTTACCCGAAAGCTAAAAGACCTATCCTAAATCATCTCTCTTCCTTTAATAACCCTAAAATAGGACTTATCCGACTTATCTGAGCAAGGTTTTAAAGGGAATAAAAAATTAAGATTATTGAGTTGGTTCTCCATAAGCCTTTGTTAAAAGCTTTTTAAAATCATCCTCAGTATGTAAACCAAGTTTTTCAAGTTCTGCTACTATTTCATCATAAATTTTGAATACAGCGTTTTTGTCGCCAGTAATCATTGCATAAAAACTTTTACCATCAATTACTCTAATTTTAGAATTAGATGCTCTTCGTGAATGAGTTTTATTATCTGGAGGAGTAAATTCTTTATCATAAGGAGTCGATTTTTTAGGAACTACTTCTACATAATATCCAGTAAACCCATCTCCAATAGTAGTTAATACTGATGCTATATCATCATATATTGCAACTTTATGATTTCCTTTTGTAGTGTTCCATTTATTTTTTATTTCTGCAATTATTTTTTTATCCTTAGAGACAATATCAATAATTTCACCAACTTTTAAATTTTCAAAACCTTTTATTTCGCCAATTATCTCTTCGTGAAAATTTCCTATTGCATTTTGTAATGTTTTTTGAACTTGTCTTGACTCTTCTGCTACAATCCATTCTTCATAGTCCATTCCATTAAAGCTAGCTTCTAATAAAGCTGAGAACGGATCAATGACATTACTATGAATATCATTAGAAGATTTAGCAGCTATATAAGCATCATAAATCTTTTTAATTATTTTTGAAAGTGCATCATTGTTTTTAAAATACGACATATTTACCTACCTAAAATTTGATTAATTTGTAATCATAGCAGGTTTAAATATAGGGAAAGTTTAATACTATTTTAGATAAAATAACCATTAATAAGGTTACATAAGGTTTACATATATGATTATAGAAAAAGAATATTACAATATTTCAGAAGTAGCTGATATATTATCGATGTCAAAAGAAACACTAAGAAGATGGGATAAAAATGGCAAGCTAGAACCTATTAGACACCCTATCAACAATTATAGAGTTTATCACAGAAATCAATTACGCGATTTTGAAGAAGCTCAGTTGATGTTTAATACATTATGGGATGAAGAACTAAAAACAAAACCATTAAGAAAATACAAATCAATAGAATTATTTGCAGGTGCAGGGGGATTAGCTTTAGGTTTTGAGAAAGCAGGTTTGGAGGCTATCTTATTAAATGAGATAGATAAATTTGCTTGTAAAACATTAAGAGAAAATAGACCATCTTGGAATGTTGTAGAGGGAGATGTATCTAAGCTAGACTTCACAAAGTATAAGGGTAAGGTTGATATTTTGTCAGGTGGTTTTCCTTGTCAAGCTTTTTCTTATGCAGGAAAAAAGTTAGGTTTTGAAGATGCTAGAGGTACACTGTTTTTCGAGTTTGCTAGAGCGGTAAAAGAGTGTGAACCAACAATCTTTTTAGCAGAAAATGTAAGAGGATTATTAAAACACGATGAGGGAAGAACTTTAGAGTCAATAAAATCTGTCATTGAAGATATAGGGTATGAACTAATTACAGAACCTAATGTTTTAAAAGCAATGTTTTATCAAGTTCCACAAAAAAGGGAAAGATTATTTTTTGTAGGAGTGAGAAAAGATATTATGGAAAAGATATCTCCAAATGATTTTAGATGGCCATCTCCATATAAAAGAATAATGACTTTAAAAGATGCTCTCAAAAAAGGTGAACTATATAATAGTGATGTTCCAGAGTCTCAAGGGCAGCAGTATCCAAAAAGAAAAAAAGAGATATTAGACTTAATTCCAGCAGGTGGTTATTGGAAAGATCTTCCAGATGATATACAAAGAGAGTATATGCAAAAAAGCTACTTTTTGGGTGGTGGTAAAACTGGAATGGCAAGAAGATTGTCATATGATGAGCCTAGTTTAACATTAACTTGTTCTCCAGCACAGAAGCAGACAGAAAGATGCCATCCAGAGGAAACAAGGCCATTAACAGTTAGAGAATATGCGAGAATACAAACTTTTCCAGATGAATGGGAATTTGTTGGATCAATGACAAATCAATATAAGCAAATTGGAAATGCAGTTCCAGTGAATCTATCATATTCAGTAGCAAGAAGCTTAGTTAGACTTTTGAATACAATAGAAAAACTAAATAAATAATCAGCTTTGGGTTTTTGAGGGAGAGAATTCCTCAAGCTCATAAGCCTTTAAAAATGCTTCTACACGCTCTTTATCTTGACTCTTTAAAAACATAGCAACCTTATATCTCCAGTCACTTTTATCTTTCTTTTTCCAGTCTCTCATCGTAGTATTTGGAACACCGAAAAGTCTCATTATATCCATATCATTTAACATACTCTTCCCTTAATAACCTTATTGATTTTTCATTATATCATAAATTAGCGGTAATCGCTATTAATTATCGAAAATCACTTGACAATATTAGCGAAATTCGCTATAATTTTATGAGATACGATAAGAAAAGGAGTTTAAAATGTGGACAATTCAAGAGTTAGCTGCAACAGTTGCAGTTTGGACGGCAAATATATATTTCTGGGTTTTAGGTTAATCCTAAAGCCCTTTATGGAGGTATCAAGATGAAACTTACAAATGCA
>JAFGVC010000045.1 GCA_016938195.1 Tissierellales bacterium
GGAAATTTCATTCAGGCAATAAGGAAAAAAAGTTCTAAACTGGAAGGAAAACCATGGGAAGAAATTGAAGATGCTGAAACCCTTTATTTGATGACACCCATATGGGCCAGTAATGGTGTTCCAGCTATCAATGCTTTTCTCGATAGAGCGGATTTGAACGAAAAAGAAGTAATTATAATAACATTTCAACAGTTCCAAGATTTAAAAGATAGCGAGAACGTACATGACTATATAAAAAATCGTGTAATAGCGAAAAATGGTAGGGTTTCAGCTACTTATGCTTTAGTAGGCGGAAAGATAGGCCATTTTGCCGGTGAAGATCATATAAAAACTCAACTGGATCAAATTGTCAACTAAATTGGATTGATTTTGCATACGCATATATAGATATCTTGAAATGTATTAGATTATCGTGTTAGTATTCTGGAAAATGTGGTATATAAAGTATAAGTTACTAAAGTTACAAAAAGTACAAAACCTTACTAAAGATTGACACTTTTTTATCAAGCAAAGTAAACTGTAGTTAGTAACCTTGAGGAGGATGATGTGTATATGAAGAACAGCAAAATATTGTTACTAATGATGGTTGTGGTACTGACATTATCAATGGCAGTAGGATGTAGCCAACCAGCTGCAGAGCCAGCAGAAACACCTGCAGAGACGCCTGCGGAAACTCCAGCGGAGGACACTGGATCAGAACCTGCGACAGAAGCAATGTATGAAGATGGTACTTACTTCGCTATGGATGATGAATTTGCAAGTAGCGGATGGAAAAGCGCCGTAATTCTTGAAGTAAAAGATGGTAAAATTGCTGATATCAATTGGACAGCGGTTAGCAAAAACGGTGGACTTGACAAGAAAGCGGCTTCAAAAGCTGGTTTCTACCCTATGGTAGAAAACGGTGGTGCACAGGCACCTTGGCATGAGCAAGCTCAAAAGGTAGAAGCTTACCTTCTTGAGACACAAGATGTGACCGCGATCAACTACACTGATAGCGAAGGGCATACGGATGCGATTTCAGGTGTATCAGTTCACGTTAGCGATTTTTATGGCTTAGCTGAAAAAGCACTAGCTGCAGGACCAACTGAAAGAGGTATGTACAAAGACGGAGCTTATTATGCAGAATCTCCTGAATTTGCGAATGGCTGGAAGTCTAACTTATCACTTACAGTATTGAATGGTGAGATCGTAGCAGCTAGTTGGAATGCGGCTAATGAAGAGAATGCAGACCTTGATAAAAAGACCGCTTCTGCCGAAGGCAAATACCCAATGGTAGAAAACGGCGGTGCAAAAGCACCTTGGCATGAACAAGCTGCAAAGGTAGAAGCACACTTGCTAGCTACTCAAGACCCAACCAATATCAACTATACTGATGATGATGGTCATACAGACGCAATTGCCGGTGCCACTATTAAAGTTAAAGAGTTTTATAGCTTAGCAGAAGAAGCGTTAAAAGACGCTAAATAGAAACCGAAAGGGCTGTCTTAGGACAGCCTTTTATAAATCGTTTTGGGTAAGATAGAGATAGTGGAAGGTGATGGATATGAAAGATAAAAAGCATATTGTATTGCTTGGTGCGGGCTATGGCGGTATTTTGACCGCTAAGAAATTGGCGAAGAAGCTCAAAAAGAACGAAGAATACGCCATTACTCTTATTGACAAGCGCGCGTATCATACAATGCTGACGGAGTTACATGAAGTGGCGGCAGGACGTGTTCCTGAAGATGCCATTCGTATTGAATTAAACAAAATATTTGCAGGTAGAAAAGTTGATGTTGTTTTAGACAACATTGATTCCATAGATTTTGACAAACGTGTTCTAAAAGGTGATGCAAAGGACTATTCTTATGATTATCTTGTTCTCGGAACGGGATCAAAACCAGCATTTTTTGGTTGCAAAGGTGCGGAGGAAAATTGTTTAACCCTTTGGTCTTATGAAGATGCCCTACGCATCAAGCATCATATTTTAGAGACTTTTAGAAAAGCATCTGAAACCCATGATCAGGAAGAACGGAGCAAACTCTTGACATTTGTGACTGTGGGTTGTGGCTTTACAGGCGTGGAGATGGCTGGTGAACTGGGTGAGTGGGCTAAAAAGCTGTGTAAAGATTTCTACATTGACCCAAGTGAAGTGACCATGTATATCATGGACATGCTGCCAAAAGTCTTGCCTATGCTGGATGACAGACTTATC
Organism: Tissierellales bacterium; assembly: GCA_016938195.1. Taxonomy (GTDB): domain Bacteria; phylum Bacillota; class Clostridia; order Tissierellales; family Dethiosulfatibacteraceae; genus JAFGVC01. Next base: position 2,195 of record JAFGVC010000045.1, read on the forward strand.
GAAAAGACAGAGAACCGCCTGAAAAAACTAGGTGTCGAAATTTTGTTGAAGTCTAACATTACAGAAGTAAAAGCGGATGGTGTCATCATTAATGGTTCAACCTTCATTCCATCTGAAACCATTATTTGGGCAGCGGGTGTCGAAGGTAGTGAAATTACCACAGATTTGAAATTGCAAATGAACAACAGAGGTCGTGTTGAAACCGATGCTTTTTTAAGAGCAAAGGGCAGAGAAGAGGTTTTTGTCGTTGGAGACAACATTTTCTTTATTCCTGAAGGGGCGGAAAGACCGGTTCCTCAAATGGTCGAAAATGCTGAACACTCTGCATCGACGGTTGCCAAGAACTTGGTAGCAGCCATAGAAGGCAATGAGATGAAAGCCTACAAGCCTGAGTTTCATGGTATGATGGTTTGTATCGGTGGTGGCTATGGTGTTGCTCAGGTACAGACAAGCAATACAGGGAAACCGATTAAATTCTCAGGTTTTCTGGCCATGTTCATCAAGCATTTTATTAACGTTATTTATTTCTTGCAAGTGGCGGGATTCCATAAAATATGGGTCTACATGATGCATGAGTTTTTCCATGTACCGGATAGAAGAAGTTTCCTTGGGGGACATTTCTCCAAACGTTCGCCTAACTTCTGGTTGGTACCGCTACGATTATTTTTAGGATTCAAATGGTTGGAGCAAGGTTTGCATAAGCTACCAGGTGTTATTGCCGATCCAGGCCATATCTTCTTGATTCCGGCAAAGGTCATGGCTGTTTCGGGCGCATCGGTTGCAGAAACAACCAAAGCGGTAGCGGACGCCGTTACAAGTGCGACACAAGCTGGTGGTGGAGAAGCGGCTCAAGGTGCAGCAGAAGCTGCCTCTGCTTGGGGGTCTGCTTTACCGGTTCCTGAATTCATCCATAACATTGTCGACTGGTCGATGAACTTGATCTTCTATACACCGGATGGTGGTTTTACAGTCATGGCAAGTGTATTCCAGACCGCTATGGTCCTAGGTGAAGTTATCGTCGGTCTATGCCTGTTGGCAGGTTTGTTCACAGCCGTCGCTTCAATCGGTTCCATCGCTATGGGCGCTATGATCTGGGCTTCTGGTATGGCGCCACCTGAAATGCTGTGGTACATCGCAGGAGGCTTTGCGACCATTGGTGGCTCAGGAAGTACCTTTGGTTTAGACTATTATGTTTATCCATTCTTGAAAAAGTATTGGAAAAAAATCAAATTTGTAAAAAAATGGTATATGTATACTGACTAGAATATGATAGAAATTGGTGAATGACATGAGTAAATTTTGGGCGTCTATTCCAGAAGTGAATGATGAATTAGAGGCAATCAACAATATAATATTGGAAACGAATACTTTAGGGCATAAGTACCTTAACGATTCTCTCAACTATATGTTTTCATCTGGTGGGAAAATGTTGAGACCTGCATTTGTCTTGATTGGTAGTCAGTTTGGCGATCAGGCTACAAAATCCAGATTGCATAATTTGGCGGCAGCAGTGGAGATACTTCATTCAGCGACACTGATCCATGACGACATTATCGACGAGGCTTATTTAAGGCGCAAACAACCCACTATACAAGCCAAGTACTCCAAGGAGTATGCGGTTTATATGGGTGATTTCCTTTTCAGTCAGTGTTTTTTGATGTTGGCCGAATATGAGGTGTCCACAGATGTCCTAAAATATATGGCCAAGGGCATCAATATTGTTTGTCGTGGTGAAATGCTACAAAATGCCTTACGTTATGACCAAGATATCAGTACGCGAAATTACTTGAAGATTATTACCGGAAAAACGGCGGCATTGTTTGCCGCCAGTTTATCCGTCGGTGCGAAAGAGGCGGGAGCAGATGAAGCACTGGTCAAAAGCCTTGCAAAAATTGGCGGCCACGTCGGCATGGCCTTTCAACTGATCGATGATCTTTTAGATTATGAAAGTACAGCGGCTGAAATGGGAAAAGATGTACAAGGCGATATCGTCAAGGGCTATTACAGCCTGCCTATGATTAAGGCACTTAAAACCGTCTATGGTGATGATATGAAAGCCATATTGAACAAGAAGAGCATCACCTCTTCAGAAGTTACTACATTAATCGATTGGTCAAGACAAAGCGGTGGCGTGGAAAGCACCAGAAGATTGGCTGAAAAATACACTGCCAAAGCGATGAAGGGCGTACACGACCTTCCGGAAGGTAGAGGGAAGGATCTTCTGTTGCAAATAGTACCCATGCTATTGGAACGGAAATATTAGGTGATGCGATGAAAAAGTTGTTGCTGGTGATGGCGGTCATGATCTTTGTGACAGGCTGCTCCACCAATAAAAAGAATTATACGCCTGGCACTTATACGGGTATTGCCGAAGGCTATTTAAACACAGTGGAAGTGGCAGTGACGGTAGATGAATACTATATCCTGTCGATTGAGTTAATCCGCTCGGATGATCCAGAAATTTTGATGAACCCGGTCATGGCGGAATTGCCACAAAAAGTGATCAAGAATAACGGCACAGATGTAGAAGGTGTATCTGGTGCTACCTATACCAGCAAAAGTCTGCTGGAGGCGATAGATTTAGCTTTGGAACAAGCAATAGTGAAAGAATAAGGAGGGTGGCTATTTTGAAATTACAGTATAAAATAACATGCTCCTTTTCTATTGTCATACTTTGTGTCGTTGGACTCTTGGCGGCGATTGTCTTTCAGAACGTCACCGACACCTTAGAAGGGCAAATGGGCAATAACGCGATGGATATGGCGGTAACGGTAGCGTCTATTCCTCTTGTTCAGGACGCCTTGTCGTCAGGAATGGATAATGGTGATGTACAACGTTACATAGAGAGTTTTCGAAAAAAAACCAGGTTTCAATATATCATTGTCATGGATATGCAAGGGATACAATACAGTTATCCTTATGCAGCAGGTGTTGGCAAGTATTACATAAACGGTGGCGAAGAAAAGGTTCTATCGGAAGGTCAGGCCTATACGTCGGCAGATAGAAATGTGCTGATATCGGCGATTCGTGCCTTTGCACCCATCTATTCCGAGGACCGTCAAGTGGGTGCGGTGCTGGTTGGGCTTTTGACGGACAGAATTACCAAAGAGAACGAGTTTAATAGGAATCGGTTGGAATTCTGGCTATCTCTCAGTTTGATAGCGGGGATCATGGTATCCATAGGACTCTCCATCAACATCAAGAAATCCATTTACGGCCTAGAGCCGAAAGAAATCGCTGTGATGCTGAGTCAACGGGACTTGATTCTAGAAAGTATACACAGAGGCATTATTGCCGTGGATCAACACGGGAAAATTCTTTTGAGTAACGATCCGGCAGAACGCCTTTTCAATTTACCGGAGGAAACTCAGGGGCATTTTCTTTCAGATTACAACGAAAAATTTTGGCTGGAATTGCAGCGGATTATGGAAAGTGGGCAGTCCAGTACGAATAAGACTCTCAATATCAATCCGGTTCAGCGAATCGTCATGTCGACTGGGGTCATGAAAGACCCGACAGGTGCCATTACAGGTGTCGTCGCCAGTTTTGAAGATTTGACGGAAGCCAAAGAATTGGCGGAAAAAATTACAGGCTATAGAAATATGGTGTGTGCACTAAGAGCCCAGAATCATGAATTCATGAATCGATTGCATACCATTTCGGGCTTGGTTCAGTTGGAAGAATACAATGAAGCTATAGCCTATATTGACCATTTGTCTGAGGTCCAAACTTCCTTTTCTGGATTGCTTAAAGAAAAAATAAGGAATCCGCATTTGTCCGCGATCCTTTTGGCAAAATACAGCCGCTTGACAGAAGCGAAGATTCAACTCATTATTGATGAGGAAAGCGACTTGGAAATGATTCCGGTTGGCGTGACGGAAGATGAAGTTTGTTCCATCGTGGGCAATTTCATCGACAATAGTCAGGAAGCGCTTGTTGGGACGGAAAACCCTGTGGTCAAGGTGCTGGTGGCTTCTACCGCAGAGGGCCTAATCATTGAGGTCTCGGATAATGGTCCTGGGATTCCTGAACATGTGATGGCGTCCATTTTTAAGCAGGGGGTTTCTACAAAAGGTGAAAACCGGGGTATGGGCCTGTTCATCATAAAAAATATTGTAGATGCGGTAGCAGGGGATATCGAACTCATTGAAGATGGCATGACCACTTGGCATGTGTATTTACCAAACAATAAGGTAGGAGATAGAGATGATTAAAATCATGATTGTTGAAGACGATCCAATGGTGTTGGATATTAATCAGAAATTCATATCAAAACTGAATTATTGCGATGTCGTGGCGACGGCTTCCTCACTAGCGGAAGCAAGGAGTCTCATACAGGCGACGCATATCGACCTGGTTCTCTTAGATGTTTTTCTTCCAGACGGCAAGGGCATCGACTATTTGAAATGGCTGAGGCGTGAGGAATTCGATACAGATGTTTTGCTGATTACCGCTGATAAAAGTGCTAAGTCAGTAGAAGACGCTTTTCGTTACGGTGCAGTGGACTATTTGGTAAAGCCGTTTAAATTTGAACGTCTTCAAGAGGTTTTGGCAGCCTATCGGGAAAAATGGGAGATGACGAAGCAAAGGGAGTTGACCCAGTCTCAAATTGACCAGATCAATAAGATACAAAAAGAGGGTATTGTAGAGGATGACGACAAAGATGACGATGCGATTAACATGACTTATCAGAAAATCATTCAATGCATTAAAGACAATGACAGCGAAGGCATAACAGCTCAGGAAGTAGCTAATTGCCTTGGCGTTTCGAGAGTGACAGCGCGTCGCTATCTGGAGATGATGGAAACGTCTAAAGTGTTGAAATTGGAGCAGGTCTATGGTGGCGTTGGTCGTCCTAGAAATGTCTATCAATTGAATAAGAGAAAATAGGAGTGTGGGGCAGATGTCGGTAAAAGCATTTTTGAAATATGTAGAAATTCAAACGAAGGTCGCAAGTATATTTCCATTTATACTGGGCACACTTTTTGCGATTTATAGATATGAGACGGTGCGTTGGGAAAATGTAGCTTGGATGTTGTTATCTCTTTTAACACTGGATATGGCGACCACGGCTTTAAACAATTATATGGATCATAAGCGGGCGATTAAACGTCATGGCTATGGATATGAAGTCCATAATGCCCTTGGTGGCGGACAACTCAGTGAGAATCAAGGACGATGGATAATCTTACTTTTAGTGTTGATTGCAGTATCCAGCGGGATCGTATTGGCTCTTAAGACCGATATACTGGTATTACTCATCGGTATGGCATCCTTTGCTGTGGCGATACTTTACTCGTGGGGTCCATTGCCGATTTCTAGGACACCGCTTGGGGAGATTACTTCAGGTATGTTTATGGGCTTTGTCATTTTCTTTCTCGCTGCCTATATCAATATCTTTGAACTGGGTTTTGTCGTTTTCCAGTTGAACGACTTTTATTTCCATTTCGTGGTCAATGTAAAAGAAATCGTGATTCTATTTATGGCATCCCTGCCTTTGGTAGCGGGTATTGCTAATATTATGTTGGCAAACAACATTTGCGATATAGAAGATGACATCGTTAACAAACGCTATACTTTGCCATTTTATATTGGTAAAGAAAAGGCACTTTGGGTTTTTGCAGGCGTATATGGCATCGCTTATTTCAGCTGGTTGCTGATGATTATTTTGCACTGGATTCCTTTGATAGGTGCTATTGCCTTACTGACGGCCATCCCAGTATTTCAATCGGTCAAAACCTTTTTCAAAAGTCAGGATAAAGGCAAGACCTTCGTTTTGGCAGTTAAATCCTTTGTGCTTATAAGCAGTGCTTATGTTGCCATTATGGTAATTGCCATTGCTATTAAGTGGTTTTTCTAGATAATGATATGAAAGTATTAAAAAAACAAAAGAGAAAACTTCACCATGCTGGCACAGACTACTTATATGTTGTCAGTAAAATAGAAGACGGTGTATTAATAAGGTGCTATACGAAGCAGTTTAAAACTACCTATTTTGATTTCAAGATAAACTGGCAAATAGCCCCTTTCATATAGACGCTAATCCGGATTTATTAGCGAGATTAGCGGTTTTAAGTACCGAGTAGGGAAATAGTTGTGTTTGATTTTTAGCGATGGGGCGGATTTTATATGAAACTTGAAACTAGTTCCAAATCAAAACTGATGTTTCGTGTGACGGTTAGATTTATTGTGCTCTGTATCTCCATGTTCGCTGTGATCTTTGTGTCCGCTGGGCGTTGGGATTATTGGCAAGGCTGGACTTATTTTGCAATGTGGGTCGCTATGCAATCCGTTAACGCCTTTCTTTTACCCGAAGAATTAATTGACGAGAGATCACAGGTAAAGGCGGGTACTAAAAAATGGGATGTTTTAATTTATGTGAGTATCGCTTTGCTGAGCTTTTTGGTGCCATTAATTGCTTCACTAGACGGTGGCAGGTATCATTGGACGAACAGTTATCCTCTATGGGTGAACATTTCAGCGTTCGTAATTATTCTTCTTGGCTCCATTTTGTTTGTATATTGCATGCAAATCAATAAGTTTTTTTCAGCCACAGTGCGTATACAGAAGGATAGAGACCAATATGTAATAGATCAGGGGCCTTATGCATTCGTTCGGCATCCGGGGTATTCGAGTATGATGATTAACTATCTACTGGCGGGAGTCGCGATGAATTCCATAGTTGCATTGATTCCAGGATGTGCAATGGCGACTGTTTTTATTATCAGAACAAAGTTAGAGGATCAGACGCTACAAAATGAGTTGCCGGGACGCTTCACGGGTGAAATATCGGTTGTTTCCAGGGATTTGGTAGCGTGCTATTATAGTGGATTCATAAGATTGCAAGTAAAATCAAGTTTCAGTCTGATTTATATTCTACAATAGGTGAAAGGAGTGTTGAGATGTCAATACAAACAATCGAAACGATGGTTAACTGGGTCGAAGACAATATTACGGAAGATCCGACTTTAGGGGAAATGTCAAATCATGTTGGCTATTCATCCTATTACTGCTCATCACAATTTCATGAAGTTGTAGGTTTGAGTTTTAAAGCATATATCAATAAGCGTAAATTAAGTCAAGCGGCGACAGAACTGGTCCAAACAGGAGATAGGATTATCGATATAGCGGTCAAATATGGATTTTCATCCCATGAAGCTTTTACGAGAGCCTTTGCCCGTGAGTTCGGCTATAGTCCAAGTAAGTATCGACGCGAGTTGCCAACTATTAGTTTATATGAGAAGCCAATCATCAGACACTCCCATTAAAAAGGAGTGTTTTTTTATGGTTAAGAATTTAAGTAGAAATGAGAATTGTTGTATAGAAAGCGATCATCGGATAAGTTACTATCAATCAAAAGGATATCGCGTGCCGAGTAGGCGTTTAATATTAAATGATAAGCAAATCAGAGGCATTCGAGACAGTGGGCGGGTCAATACCCAAGTGCTTGACTATATCGGAGAAAGAATCCATGTAGGTATGAGCACACTTGAAATTGATCAGATTGTCCATGAGGAAACGATCAGATTAGGAGGCATACCGGCAACTTTGGGTTACAATGGCTATCCCAGAAGCCTGTGCACTTCTCTGAACAGTCAGGTCTGTCATGGTATTCCATCCGCCAAACAAATCATCAAGGATGGTGATTTGATCAATATTGACGTGTCAACGAATCTTGGCGGTTATTTTTCCGATTCGGCTAGAGTGTTCCAAGTAGGTATAAAGAGTGCTTCAAGACAGGAACTCATAAAGATATCAAAGGCCTGCTTAGAAGTGGGCTTATCCTCAGTTGTTCCGTGGACATCTATGAGGACTATCGGTAGATCCATTTATGAATATGCCAAAGAAAGAGGTTATTCTATAGCAACCAGTATTGGTGGTCATGGCATTGGTATGAAATTTCACGAAGAACCCTTTGTGAGTTATGACAGACAGGGTACGGATATGCTCTTGGTACCGGGGATGGTATTTACAATCGAACCGGCGGTTAACGCGGGCGGTGGAGAAGTATATGAGGATCGCCAAAATAACTGGACCATCTATACTTCTGATGGAAAAGACTCTGCTCAATGGGAGGTTACAGTTCTGGTCACTGAAAAGGGCTATGAGATTCTCGCATATTAAAAATAAGTGGTCCTATACGCCGAAAAGATTAAATAAGTATAAAGATTATTACATATCAGTGTCATTTTGCTGAGAGTGAATTTTTGAACATTTGATTATGATAAACTAAACATGAATTAGAAGTCATTTTTTTTGAGTAATGAATGGAAAATATATGCATAGAAGGATGTTGGTGATGGATTCATTTTACAAAGATAAATATTTCAAATATGGTGAAAAGAAGTTTTTGATTGCTTTTGCCATTTTATTTTCCGTAGTTGTAAATTTTATTGCCAATTTTACGATTGTGGTGTTTTTTCGCGGTGAAATATCCGTTCTTAGAATTATAATCTATACGTTGACATACCTTGTTATCGGTTGGATTGCGGGCAAGGCGAAAATTAAAAAAATCAAAGAGGAATTGGATTAACGATTTGACCGCTGAAATACGGGAGCATTACGTGTATCTGCTATGTGGGTGAGATTCAAACCAAGAAAGAGTGAGGAAATGTGTAAAAACAGGATATTGGCTATAGTAATACATCCAGATGATGAATTTGGTTTTGCAGGAGTATTACTGCGAACTAAGAGTCTTGGTCATGAAGTGCATATGTTATGTGTGACAAAGGGAGAAGCTGGGCGTGTAATAAATGAGAAATCGAGTTTGCTTCAATCCTATACAAAAGCTGAAATTAGGTCAAAAGAGTTTGAGGAATCCTGTAGAATTTTAGAAGCGGACAGTATTTCTTTTTTAGGTATGCTGGATGGAGAATCCAGTGTATGGGATATGCAAAGTGCCATTGATAGATTGCAAGAAAAGATCAATACGATTAATCCAACACATATCATTACATTTGATGAAAATGGTTTGAATGGGCATCCAGACCATATTGCAGTCTCCCAAATAACAAAAATGGTTTTAGATAAACATATGGATATAAAATGGATTCAGTTGACGAAATTTTCATCTGATTTTATTCGAAAAAAACTTTGGTTCATTCCATTAGGGTTCAAGAATAAGATCGTAGAAAAGACATGTGTTGCTGATGGTATAAAAACAAAGATACATAAGTTGAAAAGTGAAGAAAATAAAAAGAAAATGAAGTTGCTTAAAATATATAGCAGCCAGTTTCCGGATGAAAAGAATAGGTACTATAGTCAGCCAAGAATTATTGTTAAATTAATGAGTAAGTATGAAAGTCTGCTCATAAAAGATGGAATAGATACATCAGAGTTTCTAAATCAAGGGTTATAGAGAGTAATTCATTGGGGAGGCTGAAAATTGAACAAAAGTTGCATTGATTGCCAGTGAGTTTAATTCTGTAATTACTGATTCTCAAAAAAATGATATTGCTGTAATTTTAGGAGCGGGATTAAACGGAGATCAAGTATCAGAACGATTAAAAATCAGGTTAGACACAGCTCTAGCCGTTTTAAAAGACAATGAACTTCCGATTATTGTATCCGGGGGGCAGGGAAAAGACGAATTAATTTCAGAAGCTGAGGCGATGAAACGGTACTTGGTTGATGAAGGAATAGAAATTAATCGAATAATACTTGAGGATCAATCCACCTCTACTTATGAAAATCTGTTGTTTTCAAAAAATATAATCGATGGAGAAAATCCTAAAATTGTACTTATTACAAGTGATTATCATATGTACAGAGCAAAGAGAATTGGAAAAAGGCTTGGAATAGATATCCAAGGCGCTTCAGCAACAAATTCAGAAAGCGAAAGAATCGATCGTATTCCAAGAGAAGTGTTATCGGTAATTAAGGACTTTGTGATAGCTCAGAAATGAATATTATTTTGATTAAAAATGTCGACTATGCTAATTAATGAAGCTAGCAGCTACATTGAGAATGGAGGGATTGCATTTATTGATGATGTTGCAGAGTGTGTGGTCAGTCCTGAAGTATTGCTTAAATGGATGTCAGAAGGTCAGATACCAGTTGAAAGTTAGTTGAATGAATATGAATA
>JAFGVC010000046.1 GCA_016938195.1 Tissierellales bacterium
GATGAGCAGGCTTAACCTTTGATAAGTATGATTTTAACTTACGAAAAGTTATGAAATGAAAAAGTGCGGAAAAAGAAGGAGTGTCCCCAAGGGAACAAAAAAACAGCAGAGGCGTCTATAAAACATATAGATTAAAGGAGGCCAAAGAGAATGAAAAAAACTTTTGACTTATTTATGATAATCATTTTAGTTGTGGCAATCATTATACTTTCAAGTTGCACACAAGCGTTAGAAAAAGAAACAACAAAAAGTACAGAAGATGAAACCACTGAAAACTTAGAACAGGATAATGGAGATGACTTGATATCTGAGCAAGAAGAACCAACAGAGTCAAACACACAACAACCGAATACCGAAGAAACGGTATCTATTCTTCCAGTGATAGAATATGAAACTATTACGGAAACGGGTAGATTTTCAGGTTATCCGGATGACAGTCATATAGCTATTTTGATCAGTGGAGTACCGGAATCTATAGCTGAAAAAATTTTTTTAGTAGATGAGAATATCAGAGATAAAATTGATGAAATCAACCCAGATGAAGAGACGGTGCTCAAATTTGAGTACTATACAGACGAAAATGGAGAAAATGTCATAGTTGAAATAACGAAAATATGAGACGGGGGACATTCCTGCACAATTCGGACTTTTGCCAGTCAAAGGTTTTTAACTAAGAAAAAAACAGGAATGTCCCCTAAAAGGGCTTGACAAACCAGGATACGACCGGTATACTGGTACATATCGAGGATATTTGGAGTGAATATTATATGACAAGCAAGTATTTAAGTAAATCAGAAGAAGCTTATGAGATTATTAAACATAAAATATTATGCAATGAATTGAAAAGTGGAGAAGTAATTTCTGAAAAAAGGTTTGCCGATGAATTAAACATTAGTAGGACTCCGGTAAGAAGTGCATTCCAAAAGCTTCTACTAGAAGGATACATCAAAATTTATCCGTCTTGGGGAGCGATTGTTCAAGAAATGTCGCTGGAAGAGTCTAAAGAGATATATGATTTGAGGATAGCCATAGAAACTTTTATCATGAAGAAAACCTTTGCTTTGATTACAAAAGAAGATATTGAAAATCTAAAACAAATTATTCAAAAGCAGAAGGACGCCTTTCTAAATGGAGACGAGCCAAGAGGAATCAAGAGCATGAAATATGATATGGAATTTCATTCCTATTTTTTAAATATATATAAAAACGACAAGATCAATCAAATCTTCAACTCTTATACAGAAAAAATATCGTCATTTGGCTATATCGCATTAATGAGGCCAGGACGTATTCATACAACTTTAAGTGAACACGAGATGATTGTAGCGGCACTTGAAAAAAGAGATTTAGACGCGGCCGTTAAAAACTTGGAGACGCATTTGGAAAATGGAAAAAGAAATGCACTGATGAGTTAATCCAACAAAGGATTAACATTTACCCTAACCGGTATACCGACGGAATCCCGGCATGCCAATTGTTTTTAAATTTCAAATGACATTGTTGGAGGTGATGATTCAGAAAAGAATGGCTTCACGATACAAAAAGATAAAAACAAAATTCTGGAGGAAAATGATGGAAAAGAGAAAACGTTTTGTTGCATTTTTATTAATTAGTTTGATGTTGACAGCACTTCTGTTCACCGGTTGTGGGGCAAAACCGGCAACGGAAACAAGTGCACAGGGAGAAACAACTGCGGCTAAAGTGGTAGCCAAGCAACTTAAATTCGGCATCGCAGTATCAGAAAATTCAACATGGTATGAAGGCGCAGTAAAATTTGGCGAAATAATTGAAGAAAAGACAGAAGGAAGATACGTGGTTGATTTTTATCCGAGTGACCAGTTAGCGGCAGGAAATATTATTAAGGGACTTGAATCCGTGCAAATGGGAGCGACTGATATCGACATGCGTTCTTCTATCATATATTCAACCATTGATCCTAAGTTTTCAATTCCTTTAATGCCTTGGCTAATTCCTTCTTATGAAGAGGCAGACGCTGCATTGGAAGGGGCTGGAGGAGAAATGCTGTTTGATCTTTTAAGGCAAAATGGCGTTGAGCCGCTTGCTTTTGGAGAGTCTGGATATAGACAGATTACAAATAGCAAAACACCTATACAAAGCATTGCAGACATGAATAATTTAAAAATTCGTGTTCCATCTATGAAAATGTTCATCTCTTTATTTACAACCTTGGGTGCAGATCCAACGTCCATAAACTTTGGTGAATTGTTTGCAGCGTTGCAACAAAGAACAGTTGACGGACAAGAAAATCCACCTGACGTAATTGCTTCAGCTAAAATTCAAGAGGCACAAAAGTATATGACGATATGGAATGCTTCTTATGACCCAATAATTATGGTTGCAAGTCAAAGCTTTTGGGCAACATTAAATGAAACGGATCAAAAAATATTTGCGGATGCGGCTGTAGAAGCAATGGCATATCAAAAAGAGCTTGCAAGGGCAAAAAATGAAGAATTGGTTGAAGAATTCAAGGCTAACATGGAAATTATTGAGTTGACACCTGAACAAATGGCTGAATTTAGAGTGGCAGCACAGCCGGTATATGATGAATATGAAGAGCTTGTAGGAATAGAAATATTGGAAGCATTTGGATATAAAAAGAATTAATTATTGCATTAAATCAAGGGAATACATTGTGAATAGACAATGTATTCCTGATTGATAAGATTGATTATTCGATTAGGAGTGAAGATTTTGAAAAAACTAGATTATATTGAGGAATTATTATTAGTTGTATGCTTATCCCTAATGGTGGTTATCAACTTTGGCAACGTTATTTCGAGATACCTTATTCATGCTTCGTGGTCATTTTCTGAGGAAATTATGATTTATCTCTTTGTTTATAGCACGTTTATTGGCTCTGCTGTTGCTTTCAAAAGAGGAGCGCATCTGGGTGTTACCTTTATAAGTGACAAGCTTCCAAAGAAAGGTAGAATTGTATTGCTGATTTTTTCCGCTATCGTTACAGTCGCTTTGATGACTGTTTTACTGAAATATAGCATGGTTATGGTCCAAAATCAGATTAAGTTCAATCAGAGGACGCCTGCCTTAGGTATGCCGGAATGGATTAGTGGAATTAGTGTTCCTATAGGGGCTGTGCTTATTGGGATAAGAGTGGTTCAAAGCACTTGGACAACAATCAAGTCTTATGGCAAGGGCTGATTGAGAGAAAAATAGGAGAAGATCTTTATGATGACTTGGTTATTATTTATATTGTTTTTCATGTTTTTATTTTTAGGTATTCCCATAGCCATATCTCTTGGTTTATCTACCGTAATCATTGTTATGTTATTTGATTTTCCACTTGCGATGTTTCCTGTGGTTATGTATGCTTCATCGGCAAAATTTACTTTGCTAGCTATTCCGTTTTTTATTCTGGCGGGTATTATTATGGAATATGCAGGCATTTCAAAAAGGCTGATTAAGTTTGCAAATGTTATGGTTGGTCATATGCACGGAGGTCTTGCTATCGTTACGGTTATTGTGGCCTGTTTTTTTGCGGCTATTTCTGGCTCCGGACCGGCAACGGTTGCGGCTATTGGCACAATTCTGATACCCGCCATGACGAAGACAGGATATGATAAGGGATTTTCAGCTGCTTTGCTAGCATCGTCCGGTAATATCGGCATTATCATTCCTCCAAGTATTGCATTCGTTGTTTTTGGCGTTTTGGCAGAAGTTTCAATCACAAAATTGTTTATTGCCGGAATTATTCCCGGGTTGCTTTTGGGTTTGTCTTTAATTATTACGAGCTTTATATTATTAAGGAAAGAAAAGAATTTAATACGCACTGAAAAGAGCACTTTAAAAGAGGCACTTCTTGCGTTTAAAGATGCCTTTTGGGGACTGATGACACCTGTCATTATTTTGGGTGGAATTTACGGTGGTTTTGTAACACCAACTGAAGCGGCTGGCGTAGCCGTTGTTTATGGTTTGTTTGTAGGATTTTTTATCTACAAGGAAATACATATAAAAGATGTCTGGAAAATTATGGTTGATTCTTCTATATCCTCTGCAGTAGTCATGTTTATTATTGCAAATGCAAGTGTTTTTGCTTGGATTTTGACAACAGGAAGGATTGGAACAACGATCGCTCAAGCCTTGATTGCGATGAATGCTAACAAATATGTGTTGCTTTTATTGATGAATGTAATATTTTTGATAGCGGGTTGTTTTTTAGATGCAGCATCAGCCTACTATATATTTGTTCCGATTTTACTACCAATTATTAATCAAATGGGTCTAGATCCTGTGGTCTTTGGTGTATTTATGACGATGAATCTTGCTATAGGTATGGCAACCCCACCTGTTGGATTAGATTTGTTTGTGGCATGTAATATTTCAGGAGTTTCGTTAAATGAAATTTCAAGAAAAGTTGTACCGTTTTTGATTGCAAGCGTCATTGTGCTGATGCTCGTCACATACATTCCGCAATTGTCCTTGTTTTTACCAAATTTATTAGGAATTAAATAAAGAAAAGCATGTCATAAAGAAATTTAGTTTGTATGGGGAGGATAACAATGTTTTTAACAATATTAGTGGATAATTTTTGCGGCAGGAGTGACTTATTAGCGGAGTATGGTTTTAGTGTACATATTAAATGTGATAATAACGAGACAGTGTTGATGGATACGGGGCAAGGAAAGGCTATATATCCCAATGCGTGTAAGTTGGGAATCAATTTAAACACTATTAATCATCTGGTTTTTAGTCATGGACACTTTGATCATATTTGGGGAGCGCCAAACCTACTTGAAAAAACGGGCAATATTCCTGTATGGGGGCATCCGTCCTTTGACATACCTAAATATAGAAAAATCTCTGATGAAAGTCAGTATATCGGTAGTTATATAAAGAAAGAAGATGTTAATTTCAATCCGATTTTAGGAATGACGCAGATTACTGAAAATGTATGGGGAATAGAAGTGCCAATCGAACGTAGAAAGAAAGAATTCATGCCCACTACGAAGCATCTGATGGTAAAAGAAAACGGTCAATGGGAAGTGGATCAATTTTTAGATGACATATCTCTGGTAATCAAAGGAGAATATGGCTACAGCGTTGTTTTGGGGTGTGCCCATGCAGGAGTAATCAATATTTTAGACGAGGTAGCACAACGTTTAAATACCAAAGATTTTTATGCAGTCATTGGCGGTATGCACATGGCAGGTCAATCAGAAGAATACACGAAAAACGTAGTAGAAAAATTAGTCAGCGATTATAACGTTCAAGCTTGGATACCCGCTCATTGCTCAGGATTCAAAGCTGCGGCAATGCTTGCTTCAAAGGTAGATAACGTCAACTGGGGTGGAACCGGAACAGGGATTAAGCTTTAAGGGGACATTCCTGCACAAATCGCACTTTAAGGATGTCATCATGACCATGAAGCTTTTCTGAAGGGTAAGTTTTGACTTAGAAAAAATAATATTCACACAATATTCACACACAAAAGAACGAGAAGAAGAACGAGAGAAAAAAAGTGAGAAA
>JAFGVC010000047.1 GCA_016938195.1 Tissierellales bacterium
CAATAAAATGTTTAGACTAATGAATAAGTTAAAAAACAAAAAAGGTTTCACTTTGATTGAATTGATTGTAGTATTGGCTGTATTAGGTATTATCGCTGCGATAGCTATTCCGAGATTTTTGACAGTTCAAGCTCAGGCAAGAATTGATGCTGATTATGCAACTGCTGCAGGTGTCGCTAAAGCTGCTGAATTATGGTATGTTCAAGTAGGTGCAGCTGCATCGGATACAACTCCAGATATGACTGATTTAGCTAATTATGTTGATAACCCTGGTGAATTTCAGTCAGATGAGTTTACATGGCCAGTTGTTATTTCTGTAGATACTTCAACAGGTGTTGCTACAGTTACTGATAGTACAGCAACCACTGCTTTAGTAATGTATCCATACCCTGCAAGTCCAGTTACTCCATAAATAAAATTCTCATACAACTTTATTATATAATCTAGGACTAAGGCAAAAGCCTTGGTCTTTTTTTCGGGAAGATGAATAAATTCTCTTGTTTTATAGACGAATTGTGCCTGAGACACTGATGGAATATATGGGTATCGGTATCTTTCTGGGCGTTACAGGGTATTTAGTCGCAGGATTTTTCAATGACCAAATCATATCAGTCGCACCTTTGTTTTACATTTTGCTCGGTGCCGGATTAAGCATCAATGAAATTATTGAGAGGCAACGAATAAAATTCTAAAATATGGGTATATATAAACATAGGATACAACTTGGATGAATAAAAAATATTAAAGGGTGGAGAGATATGTAAAATATTACCAACAAAAGAGGGTTTACACTCATTGAGTTGATTATTATTATCGCAATACTAGGCATTATTTTAGCTATCGCTGTTCCAAGAGTAACAATTTATATAGAAAAATCAAAAATTGCTGCTGACATGGAAACTGTTGAAGCATTGAATAGCGTTACGCCTCTGTATCGAGCAACGTCATCATCAGACCCTTTTATGGATCTTTCAAAAACAAATATTGAGCTAATCGAAGTTCTCTTAAATACAGGATTTTTGTCTTCTATTGTTGAACCTCAAAATGAAGACGCATCATTTATTTGGGACTTTGAGAACCAAAAGTGGATCTATTCCATTTCTTACTAAATCAAATTACTAATTCTTTTAAGGCTTCTTTTATCAATGGAATGTAAAAAACTGGGTTAAGATAGATTGACATTATTTATAAAAAAGAGCTAATATATAAATATTTCAGAAGAATTTACACAATTTATGTGTCAAAATGTATAAAAATATATAAAGAAATTCATATTTATGGTATAATAAGGTTTAATAAAAGCATAAAATTACTAAATAAGGATTTGTTATGACATTTTTTGTATTTCTTCTTGGTTTATTGATTGGCTCTTTTTTAAATGTCTGTATTTACCGTATTCCGGCGGGTCAGTCTATCGTTTCTCCGCCTTCAAGCTGTGGCGCTTGCGGCCATCAACTCAATTTCTGGGACATGATGCCCGTAGTGAATTATATCATGAATCAGGGGAAATGCCGATATTGCAAGGCATCTTATTCTATCCAGTATCCTTTGATAGAATTGCTGAATGGCATGCTGTATGTTCTCACTTTTTATTATTATGGTTTAAGCTTGAATTTTGTGCTCTATGCGATTATCATCAGCTCTTTAATCGTTATTAGTGTCATTGACTTGAAAACGCAGACAATACCGGATGAATTAAATCTCTTTGCCTTTATTATAACTATAATCTTGGGTGCTTATCTATTTAAAGGAAACTATTTAAATCATTTTTACGGATTTTTATTCGGGTTTGTCTTGTTTCTTCTCATCGCTGTTTTGACAAATGCAATGGGGGGTGGAGATATCAAGCTTATGGGTGTTCTCGGACTACTGTTTGGTCTTCAAGGTATTCTGTTTGTAACGGTGTTTAGCTTTGTATACGGCGCATTGATTTCATTGCTGCTCATCTTAGCTAAAAAAGCAAGCCGAAAGGATTATATTCCTTTTGGTCCATTTATTTCTCTTGCTGCACTGACTTACATCCTGTTTGGCAATGCAATATTGACATTCTATTTTCAACTCATATTATCATAAAGGAAGGGGTAAAATGGCAAATATTATTTCAATCGACATTGGCAGCAAAAATATTAAATTAATCGAAGGGCGTTCAGACAAAAATTCTCTTTTAATCAAAAAAGCCGTTAAGGTGCTCACACCCCTTACGGCGGTATCTGAAGGCCATATCAAGGACTATGAAGGCGTGAGAAATATTTTAAGACAAGCCCTCACATCCAATAGCATCCGAACAAAAAATGCAGTTTTTAATATCAATACGACCTCGATGATTACCCGAACTGTAGAATTGCCGATATTAAAAAATCATGATGAGATTGTTCAAATGATTCGCTATGAATTGGAACAATTTTTACCGGTCGTCCTTGATGAGTACAAAATAGTTTATCGCATCATTAAAACCTATACAGAAGATAACATTAAAAAAGGCAGTTATCTTATTTATGCCGTTCCGACAAAATTAATCAATGACTATAGCCGATTAGCTGCTGATTTAGGGCTCAAGCTATCTTCGATTGATTTATCCTTTAACGCTTTGGAAAAAGTGTTTACAAACGGTAGAATTGTCAATGGACACAAAATAGAGAAGGATAAAGCTTATTATGTTTTGGAGTTAGGTCATCGATCTATTATCTTTAATGTTATGTTTAACGGCAACAATCTATTCACACGTTTGATCAACCTTGGGGGAGCTGATTTGGATGTGACAATTGAAAACATGTTTGATGTTAACAATGAGAAGGCCATTAAAATTAAGCACAAATTTGCGAATTTGGATATCAATGAGATTGAAACCAACGAGGAAGCCTCCGTCAATAATGTTATCACAACTACAGTGGGAGAATGGTTGACTGAGATAAGAAGGATTATCCAGTATTTTGAGTCGAGAAATAAAGATGTGGTCATTGATGGTATGTTTTTATTTGGAGGATCCTCTCAAATCAAGAACATCGGCAAATATTTCAAAGAAAATTTAGATATTGATGCTGTCGTTGTTACTGAAATTAGTGGATTTGCAATCAATACGCATAATAAATCCTTGACTGATTTGAATATGGCTGAATATTTAGATGCCATCGCAGGCTTATTGAAGAAAAAAACCGATATGAACCTGCTGTCGGATTTGATTAAATACAAAAAAAAGAGACTGCAAAATGTCTTCACCGGTTCTGTGTTGTTTGGCGCGATTGCATTAGCCTTGATTTTCTACTATATCGGTTATTTTGTACAGGTGTCAGCGCTGAATAATCAAATTAAGTATTATGACGGCATTATCAATAATGAGATTTATCAGCAAAAATACAGAGAAGTTGCGGAGTTGGAAAATAAAATCAATATTTTGAAGCAATATAAAGATACATTAGCTGTAATGGACGAGCAGCTTTCAAGGGAAGACCTGATACAATCAGAATTGCTTCATGCCATTTCATCTACGGTACCAATTGACATTAATATTGCCAGCTTGACATTAAGTGGCAACTCAATTCAATTACAAGGTAGTTCGATTTTAAGAGAATCCATTGCACAGCTTGAAAAAAACTTGAAGGAGCTTGAATTTATTGATACCATTCATGTCCCAAGCATTACCAAGGAAGCCTCAGGACTGTCTAATTATAGCTTTGCCATTAGCTTGACGATGAAGGAGGTGGAATAATATGAGCATCAGTAAACGCGAAAAAGTACTGCTTTATATATTGATATTAGTCATCGGCATTTATGTTTTTTACACCTTTGTTCATAAAATGAACGTAGGACGAATAGAATCTCTAAAGAATGAGGTCAAACAAAAAGACATACAAGCTGAGCTCCTATTAGGCTCCATTGAAAAGGAAAAACAGTTGAATCTGGATTTTAAAACCTTGAATTTTGAGATTGGTGATATGTCTCTACCTTATCTTGATGGTATTCAACAGGAAAATGCTATCGTATTTTTCAACCTCTATTTTGAAGATTTTGGTCTAGAAGTGAATACGATCAGCTATACGCCTGTTTCTCTTAGGAGTATTGTTTCCAGAAAAGCAGCTCCGCCGGTTAAAGGAAATTATCCGATGGAAAGCTTGAAAAATGATTATTTTAATATTGCTGCTCCTGTTGTTTCAGAGCCACCCGACACTCCCAATCCAGCAACGGCAGAATCAATGAGTGTCAGCTTTGATTTCGCAGTGGATTATTACGTGCTGATAGATTTTATTGATGCGATACAAAATAACCAAGTCAACTTTGTGATTAGCAACATGTCCTTATCCGCAGGAGATGGCACACTGGTCACTGGCAATATGGATATTTCGTTTTATGCGATTCCAAAGCTTCATGAACAGGAAAATATGGAATGGATATGGAGCGATTTGATAGAATTCGGAAGAGCTAATCCTTTTTATCTGGATGGGGTAGCCCTTGATCCCTATTGGACATCCAAATATGACTTGGAGATGTCGATTGGACCAATTCTATCCGACACACCCACCATTAGCTTAGGTCAGTATAATGATACGTCGTATGAAAGTTATGTATATGGAGATAGCAATTCGGTTGAAGAAGTGGAAATCAGTTTTAAGCAAGAAGAAGAAAAATTCTATTTTCAATATCGGACAAGTCTTGGAACATATCCCGCCGATGTTGAACAGTGGGTTGAATTTATACCTACCAATGAATTTTTGAGCATGACCGTCCTTTCACAGGAAAGAGTCAATTCAGAGGACACTTCCGGCGTGACGTTAAATATCAATAACACAACCAACAAGCTGTTTTATATCAATGTTTTTAATGATGATGACATCAGACCTCGATTCAATGTTGTCACGACGGATAATGTTATTATTAAAAACAATTAAAAATTGAAGGGAGAGATCTATATGAATGGAAAATCAAAGGGATCAACCTTAGTGATGCTGATTTTGATTCTGGCTATTCTTTCGATTCTCGGCACGGCTCTCCTTAGTATCAGCATAAACGAGAATAGATTTGCGATTAAAGAACATGATTACCAACAGGCCTATTATATTGCTCGAGCGGCAGCGGAAGCAACGGCAAACAATTTGCTAAGAAACACAAATATTACCAGCACCGTTTTGGATAGCTATTTATCCACAGATATCTATGCCAATCCTTGGAATGATTTTTACGGAATTGGTGAATTTCAAATTAGCATTCAAAAGATTGATGGGAATATTGATCACTTAGTTATAGAAAGCTTAGGCAAATATAATGGTGTTGAAAGCACTGTTAAATTAGCTGTAGAAAAGCAAGGATTGTTTCTTGATAATATGGCCGTCACTAGCCTAAACACGATTAACCTCGAGCAATCAGCTACGATTCAAGGGGATGTCGTGTTGCCTGTCGGACATAATGCGGTGACAAAAAACTCTGCGGAAATCTTAGGAGAGACACATCATATCAATTTCACTTATCCCGACCCCGTCGACCCTAACTATCCTTACTTTTCAATTAACCCAACTTTTGATTACTTAAGTATTCCTTTGCTTAATTTTTCCAATGCTGAAACTGTTACCCTGTCCAATCTTAGTAGCAATCGCTTGATATTAAGCTCCAATCTGCTTGCTCAGGATATCATCACCTATTATTATGGCGAGCTTTATTATCCGTCTTTAAGCAAATATAAGGCGGATTATGATATTTATTATAATGAAGAGGTCGATGGAATATTGTCACCCGTTTATCTTCAACAGAACGAGCTTTATGAATTCGTATTTCAGGATGATGCGACTTATGATTCGAGTAAAGATTATTTCGGAGTGAATTTAGGAATAGTAGATACCGAAAATGGCAACGATCGGATTCTGAATTTTAATCTCGATGGCAACATGTCCGTGCAAATGGATAGTCTGAAAATAACAAATTCAGGAAAGCTCTTGGTAACAGGGGAAGGTCTTTTGACCATGTATGTCGATGAATTGCTAGTGTCTGACGGCGATATAGAAGTTGCCGGGGATGCTAAGCTGTTGATTGTTTACTTGGGAAGTGACGAATTTACAATCAAGACAAGCAGTGGTACAAGTGGCGGAACGCATCAAATTGACGCTTTCATTTATGCACCTTTAGCCACGATGAATATAGAAAATAGCGTGGTGTTTAATGGCGCAGTCATTATAAAGGATATTACCCTCAGTAACCAGTCTTCATTAATTTTCAATTCCGTGGGTATTTTTCCTGAGGATATCTTATCCTACAGCAAAAGCTATAAGGTTGTAGGATGGATGAATTAGGAGGTGTCATAGATGATGAAATTATTGCATAGCAAGAAAGGTTTAACCCTCATAGAACTGATTATATCACTGGCTTTGCTTGGATTTGTCTTAATCGGTTTTTTGAATTTGTTTTTATATGGTGTCACGTATATTGCACATGCTCGAGAAAAAACCGACACTTCATTTGAAGCACAGTCCTTTGCTAATAGATCCACAAGTAGTCAGGCAGCTCCATCCAACTCAGGGAATACAACGATCCAATCTTATCCATCATACAATTTGACGATAACATTAAAGGATGATGGGGTAGACCTTATCGCTATTAATGAGTCGATGATGATTATAGAAATCACGACGCAATCGGATGGCTTAGGAAATCAACACTCTTTAATTACAACAGCTATCCCTGAAAATACGATTGAATAATTAGGTGAAAGAAATGTTAAACCGTAATAAAGCAATTTTTAACCATAAAGGTGTCACGCTAGTCGAGTTGCTGGTTTCTTTGTCACTGGTCGGTATGGTTGTTTTGTTGTTATATGGTGTGTTGTTTTATGGTTTGAGATCTTTTAATTTAGGCAATGAACAAGCTGACGTTCAGTACGATGTGCGACGTAAAGCCAATGTCATTGTTGATACTCTTCGAATGTCGGATATTAGCAGCACAGCAGAAACAGGATATACAAAAATGGAGATTTCTGATTATTTTGATCTTACCAACCTGTATGATGACGCAGAAATACTTTTTACTTCCAAAGAAGAAGGAAAAATCATTGAATTGTCTATCTATGCCGAGAAAAACGGAAAGAGCTATCGGTTGGTGCAGGATATCTATTTAAATAATTATAAAAGCACCTTTCCTAGCGATTTGTCAAATGCTACATTTTTATTTTATAAGCCCTATGATTTAAGCTTTTCTAATGATGAAACAACTGCCCCGGATGAAACCCTTGTTGCCCCCACCTCGATTGAAATATATAATGACACCGGCGCGGTATCCTTGAATTATAATGATTCACTGCAGTTTTATGCGACAGTAGCCCCTGAGGGAGCCAATACAGAAGTTAACTGGAATTTATTGGTCAATCAGGTCAATGGAGAAGAGGGTGAAATTGGTCATATCGGCATTAAAACAGGTCTGCTGACTACACTGCAGAATAAAAACGGTACCGTTTCCGTAGTGGCAACATCCATCGATGGAACGGTGGTGTCAGATGTTTACGTTGTAGATATATTTGCGATATCTGCACCGGAAATAGTGGGTTTTGTAGGTGATTATACTAAAATATCTCCAAATAGCGATTGGACCGGTAACTTTAATATTACAGGAGGCATTCCTTCATATTCTGTATCCTCCTTTAACCTGTTTAACATGAATGAGCCTGTTTTAACAATCAACGAGTATGATACTCTAAATGTGAGCTTTAAGTCCCCTACAGGCAATATTAAGAATTATGGTTTTACGATTAAAATCACTGATGCCAATGGCAATTATTCAAATGATTATATTTTCAATTTTTCGAGCAACTAAATTTTAAGAGAAGAGGGACGACTTATGAAAGTAAATAATAAAGGCTCAACTTTGGTTATGCTAGTGCTCATTTTAGCAATTCTTTCCGTCTTGGGTACGAGCCTACTAAGCATTAGTGTTAATGAAAACAAGTTAGCCATTAAAGAACATGATTATCAGCAAGCCTATTATATTGCAAGAGCCGGTGCTGAAGCGACGGCTAAATATCTTTCAAACAACCATATTGGCATTACTAGCTTAAACAGTTTAATTTCGACTAGCCAAACGGATTTAACGGACAAAGCTGCAACGGATTTTGGTGGCGGAAATTTTAAAGTCAGTTTGTTAAAAACTTCAGGAACAGATAATTTATTTATTCAGAGTACCGGAGAATATAAAGGATTAACGCGTACTGTTAAATTGATGCTTGAGAAAAAAGAATTTTTTTCATGCGCAGTTACGGTGTTAAATAATATCTCTATAGAGAACCCCTCCAATTGCAATATTTATGGAGATTTAGCTACTGTAGGCGATCCGTTAACTTCAGTAACTGACAAGCACGGAAATCCTCTCTCTGAATCGGAAATCAACGATATTCTCTATGACAACACAACAAATACACAATACGCACTTTACCAGTCCGGCGGCACCTTTCCTAATCCCATACCACCAAGTTTGCCTTTTACATCCGGCGATAAAGAGGATTTGAAAGACGGGCTAATTGAAAATGAGCTGACGGACCTTTTTGCCAATACAGTGATTGGAGATTTAGACTTGGGTTCAAAAGATTTAGATATTGACTTAAAAAATGACGACATGTCTTTAATATTTAATAATCTTCAAGCGAACAATTCTACGATTACGGTTACGGGTAATGGTCTTTTGAAGCTTTATGTCAAAAATATAGATGATTTTAAAGGTGATATCGTCATCGGTAACCAAGCTAAGGTGGTATTGCTTGTAAGGGAAAGTGGAGATATTCAATTAAAGACAGGAAGCAGCACAGCCAATCTCTATATCTATGCACCAGAGGCCGATATCTCACTAAAAGCCAACTATTTATTAATTGGTTCAATTATTGCTAATAATGTATCCTTGGAAGCCGGAGCAGATATTGAATTTAGCCCTGTAACGGGTGTTTTTCCAAGCGATTTGGGAATTGACACCTTCAGTTATCAAAGCACTGAATGGTCTTATTAAGAGGTGATGTCAGATGAAAATGTATAAACGCAATAATAAAGGTCTTACATTAATTGAGCTAGTGATTTCAGTAGCCTTATTAAGCTTTGTTCTCATTGGATTTTTAAATTTTTTCGTCTATGGTAACCTCTATGTATCGCACGCCCGTCAAAAAAGCAATACTTCTGTCGAAGCTCAAAACATTGTCAATGAATCAATTGAATTGGCATCTCCGGCTTTAGGAGCATCATCCTCAGAAATTAACCTTACGATAAATCTGACTCCATCCGCTTCAGTATCTATTGATGTGACACAAGTCACAGCAACCGATACCAATGGAAACCAATCGTCAACCATCACAACAGTTATTCCATAACCGGTCCGTAAAAGGGGTGAATGATAATGTCTAATAAATCAATCAATCATGATAAAGGTGTTACCCTCATTGAATTGCTAATCACACTATCGTTGGTCAGTATGGTTGGTTTAATGATTTTTTCAATGCTATCCTTTGGAATGAATTCCTATGGCATGGGAATTGAGCAATCCGATGTGCAAAACGAAGTGAGAAGAGCCTCGAATCAAATCGTTGATAACTTGAGAAATATGACAGACTATAGGACAACGCCTCAAACCGGCTATCTATATATTGACATTGATGAAATGATTGCCGCTGAATATAATCCAAGTATTTCCTTTGAAATTTCGGGACATACACTGACACTTTACGTATCGGCTGATAGAAACGGCAAATCCTTTGATCTGACCTCTACAATTTTATTGAATAATTTTTCAGGTAGCTTATCAACCTATCAAAATGCAAGATTATATTACAAATTGCCTGAGGACAGTGCATACACATCAACGTTTACAACAATTGCAAGTACTGATGCGACGCTTAGCAGCTTTATTTTTGATCTAGAGCCTAGTAATTGGAGTGCGTTTACTTCAAGCAATCCTTTGCCTTCTTCTTATACTTTTGTGATGTCGGATGAGACTGTTCCTGATATTTCAAATATTGTGCTAAACGACAGCAATGCCACTTATACTTATTCTAAAGCTTCTGATTTTTCGGATTTTTCTGAAATCGTGGTTACTGCAGAGGACGGCGTATCCAATCAGCATTACCGTTTTTATTTTTCAACCTCACTTTCATTATTTGAGGTCAACTTCGATAAAAACGGAGGCGATACGGAGGCTAACCCTGCGACTTATTCAGTGGCTTCCGGCGCATACATAAATCCTCTTCCGACTGAGCCGAGTCGATCGGGTTTTCAGTTTTCAGAATGGAATACGACAAGTGATGGCAGTGGTGCTTCATTTGACGTAACTACTGAGATTACAAGTGACATGACATTATATGCACAATGGACCGAGATATTAAATGTCACCTTTCATAAAAATGGTGGTGATACGGATGCTAATCCTGCTTCAGCCACAATTCTAAAAGGATCATCCTTGGGTAGTCTCCCTTCAGAGCCGACGCGGACTAACTATGCTTTCATAGGCTGGAATACATCTAATGACGGAACGGGAACAGTTGTAGATGCCGCTTATACCGTTAATGCTGATAGTGTTTTCTATGCGCAATGGCAAATCAGTTTTCCATTCAGCAGTGCGTCTATTGGTGATTATTTCTCAATTAATGGCGAGCTATTCCAAAAAATATCCGCAACTCAATTGCTAAAAAGAACAAATACGGGTAATGCAAATTGGAATACGGCTCAGACATCAGGCTCGAGCTATTATACAGGATTATCAAAAGCATGGATTATAAGCTCAGGATTATTGTCTAAAACTACTGCCGATAGCTTGTCTCAAGCACTCATTAGAGATAATGATTCGAATTGGTGGCTGTCCACGCAAAAGAATTCAAGTAAATGTGATTATGTCAATACATCTGGTACGCTCCAGGAGAATAAGGATACCAATAGTTACGGCATTCGTCCTTATATAACGATTGAGAACAGCAGCCGTGACATCACCGGAGGAGAGGGTACGTTGAGCAATCCTTATACGTTAGACTGATTTAATTCATTATTTGCAGGTATATTTTAAGATTTCTTAATAATAAGAAGTCTTTTTTGTTTTTGTATTCGATTATAAAGTATGCTACAATCATTTCATGAAAAATATAAGAGGCTTTACTTTAATTGAAATCATTCTATCCATGGCCCTGCTATTCGCCTTTATTATACCGGCTTCAAACATGCTGATGGTGTGTTGTAAGACTTATATGTCAGCTGAAGCGCAACTATCTTCAGCTGTTGAGCTACAAGCTATCCTTGAAGTTATAAAGTCAGAAGGCGATTTATCGCATCTCATAAATGACGGGGAAAGCCACAATTGGCCTGAGCATCCGGAGATAACGTACCAAGTATTGCCACTTCATAAATACAAAGTTGCGGGGCAAGAGATTCTTTATCAAATTGTTCTTCAGAAATCTTTGCCGATGGGAACAATTTATAAAATGACAGGAACGATCATCAATTTACAGAAGGGAATTTTACATCATGGAGAAACAACAGAAGAATAAAGGTTCTATCATGCTTTTAGTCGTCATTCTCATTGCAGTGGTTATCTTACTCAATACCTCAGTCATGTCAATGACTGTCTTAAATTACAGAATGAGACTTACGAATGCTTTATTAATCGAAAATATGCAAAAAAGTGATAGCGGGATAGATGAAGCTTATGCGCTGTCCATGATGAGCTATGAATTGGCGTACTACAACACTGAAGCCTATATAGAAGAGCTATTGGTTGCCATTAATCAGGATATTGTGGATTTGAATAACGGACAGGCTAGTTATGTATCCTGTGAAAATAAAAAATATATCGATAGTATTAGTCTAACGATGAATAACGGAGCTTTGGAAAATCAATTTTTATTGTATTTTCAAAGCTCTTTTGATTCAGACTATAAGAGAAGCATCTCTAATTTTCATTCGCAAATAGATTCGGACATCAAGCTTGCTTTAACTGGTCCTACGTCACAGGCTAAGAATAAAGTGTATCACGTCACTTCTTCATATGAGAATGAGGGTGTGACAAGAAAAAACAGCATCGATTTAGTTGTATTGCCGCCAGATTTTGACTTATCCGATTCAATTGCAACGATAAATCTTCCTCAAATTCCGATTGTAAGAAATCGCTGGAGAATTGAATATGGTGAATAAACGAGGCTTGACAGTGATTGAACTTCTTTTGGCTCTTGGGTTGTTAATGATTTGTTTGACTATGATTTCATCCATGTTTGTTAGGGACGTGCGTCAGACAACGCATATAAACGATTTAAACGAGCTTCAGTACCAAGCACAGGTCGTCAATGACCATCTTTACCGTCTAATCTCTCAAAGCGAATATTTTAGCGTTTATCCCGCGGAGAATAAGATTAAGATCATGATATTTAATGCAAGCAGGGGATATTACGATTCCTACGAAATCAAACTAAAACCCAATGGCGATTTGATTGAAAATTACAATGAAATGGCTGCTTATATTGACCATATGGAGTTTGTTAAGGATAGTGATTTAAACTGCGTCCGGTACACGTTTTTGTTTAAAAAAGGAAAAAAAACGTTTGAAATAGAAAATATTGTATATAGGAGAAATGCTGTTAATTAAACAGTTGATTTAGGACAAACTATGTTATATAATTGTAATGCATTTCAAAGCACAAAGAAAGATGACAAACACGGACAAAAAGGGTATACTTTAATTGAGCTTATTTGTGTTTTGTCTTTAATTGGCATCATTGGGCTTATCAGTCTTCCGAAGATATCCTATATTCATGATTTTCACTTGGATAGCATATCTAATGCGCTCTTGTATGATATTCGGATGATTAAGATGAAGGACATGTCCGAACCTAAAAAATCCTATCAAATTCTGCTCACAGATAAAGCTTATCAAATTCGATACAATAAGGGGACTATGCCTTCATTGTTAAGAAAGGTAACACTTGATTCGCACTACAGGATTTCATTCAGTCACCCAAATGTCTGGTTCAATGCCAATGGAACACCCAAGCATGCTCAAACCATAACAATTACAAATACTGTAACAGGAAAGAATCATATGATTACAATCAATCCTAATACCGGTAGAATTTTGCTTTACGAATAAAGATTTACAATTTAGGAGGAACCATGATATCAGCAGGTGATATTAAGAAAGGCGTAACAATACAATGGAATAATGGCGTTTGGCTCATTCTGGATTTCCAGCATGTAAAGCCCGGAAAAGGAGCCGCTTTCGTCAGAATGAAAATCAAAAATGTCATGACAGGTGCCATCAGAGAGGATACTTTCAATCCATCCGAAAAATTTCCAAAGGCACATATTGAAACAAAAGAAATGGAATACCTTTATTCAGATGGTGAGCTTTATCACTTTATGGATGTAGAATCCTACGAACAAATTGCTTTAAACTATGAACAAGTTGAGGAAGCGATTAAATACCTGAAAGAAAATGACTCAGCCACTATGCGCTTTTATCAGGGAAAGCCTTTCGAAGTATTGGCTCCAAACTTTGTAGAGCTTGAAATTACAGAAACTGAGCCGGGCTTCAAAGGAGATACAGCACAGGGCAGCTATAAACCGGCTACGGTTGAAACAGGTACCATTGTACAAGTGCCATTATTCGTCGAAATCGGCGATAAAATAAAAATAGACACTCGAACGGGTGAATATTTATCAAGAGCATAAGGAGGAAAAATAATGGAATTTTTATATGAAAAGGTTGCTTATTTAAACGGTCTGATTGATGGAATGGAATTAGACGAAAGCACAAAAGAAGGAAAAGCTCTTATCGTAATCGCTGAAATTTTAGAAGACCTCGTAGAGGAACTTGAAGAGCTGACGGAGTCTCAGACAGAAATGGAAGAATTTGTTGATTTAATGGATGAAGATCTTTCAAATGTTGAAGAAGAATTATTTGGTGAATTTGACATTGATGAGCTAGATGAAGATGTCGAAGAAGTAACATTCGACGAAGAATAAAGACGGGAGACTTCTCCCGTTTTTAATTTAAAGTACAAATCATAAATTGAAAATAAATTTTTCGTCTGTTATAATATCGTAAAGGAGGTTTGTGTATGACGGCAAAGCAAGAAACATTAAATAATGGGCAGGTAAAGATTTCAGTAGAAGTCATTAGTATCATCGCCAGTATAGCTGCTTCTGAAATTGAAGGGGTTAACGCCGTTGCTAGTGGGTTTGTAGACGGCTTATCAAGCCTTTTCTCAAAGAAAAACTATACCAAAGGCATCAAAGTTGAACTCAAGGAAAATGACGCAACTATTGATATGTCCATAACAGTAGATTACGGATTTAAAATTCAGGATATTGCAACGAAGGTCCAAAGTAAAGTCAAGCGAGAAGTTGAAAATATGACGGGCTTAAATGTGACCAGTGTGAGCGTAAATATCCAAAACGTTGTCATCCCAAAAGAAGAAGCGGTCGCAGCGATTGAAGACAAAGAGGAAAAAGATAAATAAATGAGTAGAAAAGAAACCAGAGAAGAGCTGATGAAGTATTTTTATCAGTTAGATATGAATGAGGCTTTTTATAGTGATGACGCTAACGAGTATCTTGAAAATCTCGAAGTCCAGGTTGATGAGGAATATTTTCTAAGAACTGCGGAAAATTGCCGCAAAAACCTTACAAGTATTGACCATAAGATTGAGGTTTATTCTAATGGTTGGAAGCTTAATCGCATAGCAAGAATTGATCTTGCGGTTTTAAGGCTTGCGGTTTGTGAGATGAGCTATGATGACACCATACCAGTAAGCGTAGCCATCAATGAAGCTGTCGAAATCAGCAAAAAATATTCAAGCCATGACGCTCATAAATTTATAAACGGTATCCTCGGCAATCTAAATAGAAGTGAAAACCCCGAAGCAATGATTTGAATAATAAGGAACGTCTAAGATTGGGACAGCACATGCTGTCTTTATTTTTATCATAATAGGCAGGTGATGCAATGAAAATAAAACCTTTAAAGGTCTCCGAGCTCAATAGCTATATACGCAAAATTATTTACAGCAATCCTATATTAAATAATATTTCGGTTACCGGCGAGGTGCGGGATCATCGAACCTCTAAATCAGGCTATCAATATTTTAATTTATGTGATGAAGGCAGTATCATTAACTGTATCGCATTTCATCCTGATATTGAGATTATCCCTGACCAAATGATGATTATAACCGGAAAAGTTGAAATTTATGATAAAAGAAGTACTTATCAAATTGTTGTTGATAGTGCGGAGGGGCTCACAGAAGGGTTAGAGGGAAAATATCTCAAAGAGCTCAAGGAAAAGCTCGCAAAAAAAGGATATTTCGATAAATCAAGGAAAAAAACACTTCCTGAATTTCCGCGAAAAATCGGCATTATTACTTCTTTGGACGGTGCCGTCATCGAGGATATGAAAAGAGTCATTAATGAATATCCTGTAGGTATTCATATTTTCATGTACAACTCCTTTGTACAAGGACGTTCTGCCGTATATAATATAGTAAGTGGTTTGAAATATTTCAACGAAATTGAACGATGTGATGTGATTATTTTAGCACGGGGCGGGGGTTCAAAGCTAGATCTTGATATTTTCAATGATGAAATTTTAGTGGATACCATATATCAATCAAAAATCCCTATCATTACGGGTATAGGGCATGGGACTGATTTATCCGTTGCGGATATGACCTCCGATAAAGAAGTGCAAACGCCGACCGCCGCAGCTGAATTGGCTCTCAAGCATTACAGAACATCAATAGATGCTCTTCCGGAGATAAAGAATCAATTAGGGCTTCAATATACGAATTACATATTACGTAATAAACATTATGTAAACATGATGAAGGAGCGACTCAGTGTTATTGACGGTACGGCGCTCCTCTCTAGAAAGTATGAATACCTTGAAAAAAACAGGCTCGCCTTATCAATTGCATTTAATGACTTTATTCGATCGAAGCAGGATCAATTGGTAAACTATCAACTTGAATTAAATAAAAACGACTTAGTAAGTATTTTAGATAGAGGATTTCTATATGCGAGTGATATTAATGGTCTAATGATTACAGATCTAAAATCACTTAAAGTTAACCAACCTATCCGTATAGAAAATTTAAATACCTATATCAATACAACTATCGATGAAATAGGAGAAAAATAATATGGAAGAATTAAGCTTTGAGGATGCAATCAATCAATTAAACACGATTATCAAGTCTTTCAGTCAGTCCGACTTGAAGCTTGATGAGGCGATTAAAAATTATGAGGAAGGAACAAAGCTCTATCTATACTGTGAAAACCTTCTAAAAACTGCATCAAATCGTTTTGATGAGATTAACATTCATTTGAAATCAGCTGAATAGTATGCTATAATTTTAGCACAATGGCTCAGTATTCTAGTCAGTGTATCTATTCTTGAAGGCGGGCCTAAAAATCCGTCGAAGGGCAAATCGATGAAGTTTCTAGTTTGGGCTTTCGACGCCCAGTCGGGGGTCCTCTCTGGAAGTAAGATGGATGGGGCGATCCACAATGGCATGTGGGCGATGACCCCCCCGTCGTGGAGACCTAGTATTAGGAAAACCTGCCGTGCAGTGATCCTGCCAGCAGCGTAGCCTGCCTTGAGTGGTAGGAGGGGATGCAGATTAAAGTTTGGAAATTCAGGGGCTCATGTTTGACCGGACCATGCTGCTGAAACTTTTACTGCAAAAGAGGCTATGGAATAGAAAAGCTGTTGAGGAAAACTCCTAGACTGATCCGTGAGGAAGTATATTAAGGATTGCAGTGCGGACTAAGTGGTAATTCAGTACTGTGATAGGCAACTTCACAGATACACTGTTAAAGGGAAACCGCTGATTGGCGACATACAGTCGGTGTTTGGGAAATCCAACTGAACCTAAGCCGTAAATTTTACTTAATATACTGCCATTTGTTTTTTTTTGGGTGAATACGATGAATAAGAATAAAATAACGAAATACAATCATCGATGGGTCTTGATTGTGACGGTTTCAACTGTCATTTTAGCCTCTTTTTTCAGCTTTATTTCAGATTCTGTTTTGCGGAATCTGAATATTTATTTTGCTTTTTTGACACTTGCAGCCATCATTTTTGTGGGTGTGATTTTTGATATCATTGGTGTTGCAGCGGCTGTCGCTGATGAAAGTGTCTTCCATGCTATGGCTTCTAAAAAAGTTGAGATCTCGAAATATTGCCTTTTTATTACTAAGAACGCTGCTCGTGTTTCAAGCTTCTGCAGTGATGTTATTGGCGATATTGCCGGTATCGTCAGCGGAGCGGCGGGGACGGTCATTATCATTAATTTGATTAACGATTATGGTCTGTTATATGGATCATTTTTCACTATTCTTATGAGTAGCGGAATCGCAGGACTCACAGTTGGTGGAAAAGCTATGGGAAAAGATTTAGCCATTAATAAATCCAAAGAGATTGTTTTAGCAGCCGCTAAAATAATCAGACAATTTCATAAGCTATTTAATTTTAAAGTGTAGGTGTTTATGTCTGACAAAATCAGAATTGATATATTTTTACATGAAAACCGTTATTATGACAGTAGAGAAAAGGCAAAGAGAGCCATTATGGCCGGTGACGTTTACGTTGACGGCAACATGGTGGATAAAGCCGGGACTAAAATCGACGCATCGTCCTTAATTACTATAAAAGAAAAAGAACGATTTGTAAGTCGTGGAGGGTATAAGCTTGAAAAAGCACTTCAAGTATTCAAGTTAGATTTAAAACATCTCACTTGTATGGATATTGGTGCTTCCACAGGTGGTTTTACTGATTGTATGCTGCAATCGGGAGCTAAAAAAGTATATGCTGTCGATGTTGGTTATGGTCAGTTGGAATGGAAGCTGAGAAATGACCCGAGGGTAGAGGTTGTTGAGCGAACCAATTTCAGGAAAATGAATTTAGAAATTATCCAAGAAGCCATCGATTTCTTTTGTATTGATGTCTCTTTTATTTCGCTTATGCATATTTTTCCAAATGTCGTGCTGTTAGGATCAGCTGATTGTCAAATTGTGTCTCTAATCAAACCGCAGTTTGAAGCCGGAAGGGAAAAAGTGGGCAAGCATGGTATTGTCAGAGATAAAGACACTCATATCGAGGTCATTAATAAAGTCATTTCATACGCAAACAACAATGGTTTATATTGTAAAAATCTGACTTTCTCACCTATTAAGGGCGGAAAAGGAAACATTGAATACCTTGCGGTTTTTGATAAAACTCCACAGGAAAAAGATATCGATATCAATGATCTGGTAAATGTTGCCTTTTTAGAATTAAACAATTGAAAAGAGTGTATAAATATGCAATAATAAAGTAAACGATTTCTTTAGGAGAGCGGGATGAAAAAATACGCACGGCAATCAAAAATTTTAGAACTGATTAACGAAAAGGAAATTGAAACGCAGGAGGATTTAGCCGAATGCTTGAAAAAAGTAGGCATAGTCGTAACGCAGGCTACTATTTCAAGGGATATTAAAGAACTAAGATTAATAAAAGTAACGTCTAAATCGGGCAAATATAAGTATGGCACCATTGAAGAGAGTCAAAATTCGATATCGGACCGTCTGGTAAGGATTTTTAAAAACTCAATTGTGTCTATCGATGCCGCCATGAGTATTGTCGTTATAAGGACAATACCAGGAGCTGCTCAGATTTGCGGATCTGCTATAGATTCTTTGCAAATTCCTGAAATCGGCGGAACCATTGCCGGAGACGACACTGTTTTTATTGCTCTTAAAAATCTTGAATGCGTTGACGATATTATTACCAATCTCTACAATTTAATTAACTAGCGGAGGCTTTTATGCTGCTTAATCTTAGCATACTCAATTTCATTATATTTGAAAAGATTTTTATGGATTTCACAGAAGGCTTTAACGTATTTACCGGGGAAACAGGCGCAGGCAAATCGATGATTATCGATTCCATAAATTTACTTCTAGGTGGAAAGTCCAGCAAGGATTTTGTTAGAAAAGGCTGCCAAAAAACTACTGTTCAAGGTAGTTTTTCTATTGAACCCCATTCACAATTGAACGAAATTTTGCGGAATCATCAAATTGAACCTGAAGATGACACCCTTATTATCACAAGAGAAATTTTTGATAATGGTCGATCCTTAGCAAAAATTAATGATACAATGGTCAATCTTTTATTTTTAAAATCTATTTCAAGATATCTATTGGATATTCATGGTCAATATGACCAGCAATCTATTCTTGACAGTAACGAGCATATTATCATTCTCGATAAAATGTGTGGGGACGAGTTAACGAGCACCTTGAATAGCTATCAGAGCCTTTACGGCCAATATTTAAATACACGGTCAGAGATTTCTAAATTACTGGGATTAAACAAAGAAAAAGCTTCAAGAATAGATTACTTAAAATTTCAAATTGAAGAGATTGAAAAAGCTTCACTGAAATCAAATGAGGAAGCTGACCTCTTTTCAGAATTTAATATTCTTTCAAATATTAATGACATTAAGCTTCACTTGTCAAATGCCGCACTCCAATTAAATACAGGTGAGCATTCTGTAAATGAAAAATTGGCAGAAGGATTGAGAAGCATCAAAAAAGTTGCACATATCGATGAAGCCATCAAAGCCTTTGAAATGGATTTGGAGCTTATGATTGATAACGCTCAGGAATTATCCTATCGCATTCTTTCTTACATAGACGAACGTGAAGTGGATGACGAAAGACTTGCTTTTTTAGACGAGCGATTGGAATTAATTAATCGTTTTAAAAGAAAGTATAACATGAGTATTGAGGAAATTTTGTTGTTTCGTGACAAGGCCGTTAAAGAGCTCAAGGCTCTCATTGATATTGAAGAAACGCTCCTGAAGCTTCGGGATAGCTTGGCGGATATTGAGAAGCAAATGAACGTATTGGCTGACTTACTACATAAATTGAGAATTGAAAAAGCCGTGCTCATAGAAAACGCTATTATTTCTCAACTTCACTCTTTAAATATGAAGGATGCAAATTTTAAAATCAGCTTTTCTAATGAAGAAGATTTTAATAGTTACGGAAAGGACCAAGTGCATTTTTTGATTTCAACTAACTTAGGTGTCGCATTAATGCCACTTGAAAAAATATTATCCGGTGGGGAAGTATCTAGAATAATGTTGGCGATAAAATCAATTATTAACGAGATTGATGAGGTGCCTACGATGATTTTTGATGAAATCGATACGGGCATCAGTGGCAAAACCGCGCATTTAGTTGGTGAAAAAATAAAGCTTCTTTCAAGCCATCACCAAATCATTTGTGTCACACACTCTCCACAAATTGCTTCGGCGGCAGATACCCATTTCAAAATAGAAAAAGTATCCGATCACACGTCTACTTATTCATTGATAACAAGGCTAGCTATGGAGGAAAGGGTAGTAGAAGTTGCTCGATTGTTGAGTGGGAGAGATATTACTGAAAATTCCTTGAGAAACGCAGAAGAAATGATTCATTTAAAACGTAACTGAGAGGACGATTATGATAGAAAAAGTCATTTCCACCCAAAGAATACACGAGGGTAAAATTTTAAACCTTAGAGTAGATGAAGTTTTATTGCCAAATAATAAAAAAGCCTATAGAGAAATCATCGAACATCAAGGGGCCGTCGCTATAGTCGCCATTACTGATGACGGAAAAATACTATTAGTCAATCAATACCGCTCCGCTATTGGAGAAGTCATGACGGAAATTCCTGCAGGAAAGCTTGAAAATAATGAAGACCCTGTAGATTGCGCAGAAAGAGAGCTGATTGAAGAGACAGGCTTTAAACCGGGAAAATTAGAAAAGATGCTTGAAATAACAACTTCTCCCGGATTCTGCAATGAAAAGATTCATCTTTTTTTAGCTAAAGATTTATCTCCGGCTTTTTTAGCTTGTGACGAGGATGAATTTATTGATTTACTCAGTGTTGATTTAGATGAGGCTCTTCAAATGATTACTGCCGGAGATATAAAAGATTCAAAAACCATCATAGGTCTATTAAATTATAAAATTAATTGTACATCCGCCCCTTATAAAAACCTATAATTTGTGCTATGCTATAAATAGAACCATATATACAGTATAGAGGCGATAATATGAACGATCACATGAATATATTTCATGATTATTTAATCAGCACTAAAAAATTGTCCGCTAACACTTGTGCCGCTTATATAACAGACGTGTCCACCTTTGAAGCTTATCTATCAGAAACTTATCAGAAGGATTTGCTAAGTGCGACTAAGACGATGATTTTAACCTATATCCTGAATCTCCAAAAAAACGAAAAAAGCACTTCAACCATCGCAAGAAGCCTTTCTGCCATTAAATCATTCTACCGTTGTCTGGAGGGTGCCGGATTCACGACCAAAAATCCATCACTAAATATACGCGCCCCAAGAATAGAAAAGAATTATCCTACTTCATTAACTTATGATGAAATAGATCGTTTTCTAAATGCACCCGATCTTGACACCTCCATAGGCGTCAGGGATAAAGCAATGCTTGAGTTGATGTATGCTTCAGGTATTAAGGTCAGCGAATTGCTGTCTATTTTAGTTGAGCATTATCATGCTACATCTCAAAGTATCCTGATTGTCTCTTCAAATCAACGTCATATTCCGGTAAGTGATACGGCTGCGAAACATATTCATTTCTATTTAGAACATCACCGAGGATTTTTTGTAAAGGATTCAGAAGAAAAGCACTTGTTTGTGAACCGAAACGGTGAAGCAATGACCAGACAAGGTTTTTGGAAAATCGTAAAAGGATATGCCAACGTTTCAGGCATTAAAAAAACGATCACCCCTCAAATCATAAGAAACTCTTTTGTGGTTCATCTAATTCAAAATGGAGCGGATATGAATACTTTAATGCATTTATTCGGTCAAGATAATATTACCGCGGGTCAAATGTATCTTAAATCAAAAGATAAACATAAAATCAGCGATTTACTAAAATATCATCCGAGGGGATAAGGAGAAGAACATGATAAATAGAATTATTCTGATTGTACTTGATAGCGTCGGTATCGGTGCAATGCCGGACGCTTATAAATACGGAGATGAAGGAAGCCATACCTTGTATCATGTATATCAACAAAATCCTAATTTTAGATTGAAAAATTTAGAAGAAATGGGCTTGCTTCATATTGATGGACTTGAACATATGGCAACCTCATGCATGAATCCTTTAGGCGCTTATGCACGACTTGAAGAGCTTTCTCCTGGTAAGGATACGACAACAGGGCATTGGGAAATGGCGGGACATGTTCTCAGTCAACCTTTTCCAACTTATCCTCATGGGTTTCCTGATGAAATTTTATTGGAATTCACTGAAAAGACGGGTTACGGCTATTTAGGAAATAAAGCGGCTTCTGGGACGGCCATCATAGAAGAATTAGGGGAAGAACACCTACGTACAGGAAAAGTTATTCTATACACTTCCGCAGATAGTGTCTTCCAAATTGCTGCGCATGAGAATATTGTTCCCTTGGAAAAATTATATGACCTTTGCAATGAAGCTAGAAAAATACTGACTGGAGAGCATGCTGTTGGGCGTGTAATTGCCCGTCCTTTTACAGGAGAACCCGGTCAATTTATTCGGACACCGAATAGAAAGGATTTTTCTTTAGAACCGTCTTCAAAGACGATGATGGATTATATCAAGGATGCACATATGGACGTGGTGGCTATTGGTAAAATTGAAGACATCTTTAACGGTAAAGGAATCACTAAAGCTATCCATACACAGGGCAATGTATCTGGCATTGATATTACGCTTGCAGAAATTAAAAACAACTCTAAAGGCCTAATATTTACAAATCTTGTTGATTTTGACATGCTTTACGGACATAGAAACAACCCTGAAGGGTATGGCAATTCATTGAAAGAATTTGATGATAGGCTGCCTGAAATAATTGCCGAATTGAAGGATGATGATATTCTAATGATTACGGCCGACCATGGGTGTGATCCGACAACGATAAGTACGGATCATTCAAGAGAATATGTACCATGGATTGTTTACGGATCACAAATTAAGTCAAATAATTTAGGAACCATAAAAGGCTTTAATGTAATTGCAAAAACTATTCTTGATTATTTAAATATAACAAATACGCTTGAAAATATGAGCATCAAGCCTTTAATCACAAGAGGATAAAAATGAGAGTATATGATATTATCACCAAAAAAAAACTTGGCGAACCCTTGCTGGATACAGAAATTGATTATGTAATCAAGGGCTACGTTGCTAACGAAATTCCTGATTATCAGATTTCAGCGCTCTTAATGGCTATCTATTTTAATGGCATGAGCATGGATGAATTGATTAGTTTAACCAAGTCTATGGTTGAATCAGGTGATCAAATCGACCTTTCCGGAATTAAGGGGATAAAGGCCGATAAACATAGTACGGGTGGCGTAGGTGATAAAACCTCGCTGGTCTTACTTCCTTTGATGGCTTCTAGTGGCTTAAAGGTATCGAAAATGTCCGGCAGAGGACTTGGTCATACAGGAGGAACCATTGACAAGCTTGAGTCTTTTCCGGGCTTCAATATCAGTCTTTCATCCGAAGAAATGTTTGAAATAGTAGACCGTGTCGGATTTGCAATAGCAGGACAAACACTGAACCTAGTGCCTGCTGATAAAAAGCTTTATGCATTAAGAGATGTGACAGCAACCGTTGACAGCCTTCCATTGATTGCAAGTTCAATTATGTCAAAAAAAATCGCTTCAGGCGCTGATTATATTTTACTCGATGTAAAAATCGGGAAAGGCGCTTTTATGAAAGATATCGATCATGCTGTCGAGCTTGCAAAGGTGATGGTTTCTATAGGAGAAAATTTCAATCGAAAGACAGGCGTGGTATTGACAAACATGGAAGAACCTCTTGGATATGCTGTGGGTAATGCGCTTGAAGTAATTGAAGCTATTGATACCTTGTCCGGCAAGGGACCTGATGATTTTACAACATTATGTCTATTTCTAAATGCCGCTATTCTTTCTTTGACAGGCTTAACCGCTTCAATTGATGAAGGAATCATCAAGACGGAAGCCTTGCTCAAAAGTGGTGTACCACTTTCTAAATTCAAGGATTTTGTTGCCGCTCAGGGGGGAGATGCTGATTATATTGATCATCCGGAACGTTTTAATCATGCTACCTATCAATATGAAATTCGAAGTGATATTAACGGTTATATTGCAGAAATTGATGCTGAAAAAATAGGAATATGCTCTCTCATGGCGGGAGCCGGAAGAGAAACAAAAGAACAATCAATAAATCATTCGGCAGGAATTGTACTTAAGGTTAAGGTGGGAGACAGGATTGATGCCAATGATATTTTAGGTACCATCTATACAGGTAAAGAAAACATGGAAAAAGAATTGAGTGATTATTTCAGGCAATCCATTAAAATTGTGACTGAATCGGTACCAAAGCCTCAAGTCATTATTGGAATCGTTGATAAAAATGGTTTTAAAGACCTCAGAAAGAAGGGATAGATTGGAGTATATTGTACATATAAGTAAATTTCACGGTCCGTTTGAGCTTCTATTCTACCTTATTGAAGCTAATGAGGTAGATATTTACGATATTCCTATTTCAGAAATTGCGGATCAGTATTTAAGCTATGTAGATTTATTGACCGGATTTGATATGGAAATTACCAGTGAATTTATTCTGATGGCTTCAACGCTTTTAGAGATTAAATCGAAAATGCTTTTACCTCAAAGAGAGAATCAAGAGGACCCAAGAGCGTTTCTTGTTAATCAGCTTGTTGAATATAAATTGTATAGAGAAGCCGCAAGCCGATTAAAAGAGCAGGAAGCTTTAGAAGCTAGATTTATATCAAAGCCTGCTGAGGAAATCGAATACGACGGTACTGTGAATGAGCAACTGCTCTTTGGAGAAATCAGTGCTTATGATTTACTTTACACCATAAAAAAATTGCTTAAGAATAGAGCCATTCCAATCAAAGAAGAAACAACTTATGTGATAGAAAAGGATGAATATACAGTGGCCGACTGTATCCATTTAATTAACGAAAAGTTAGAAAAATTAAAAAAGCTGAACATTATAGAGATTTTTTCTGTCAATCAATCCAAAAAATTTATGATTGTCGTATTTTTAAGTCTACTTGAGATGTCTAAGCTTAGAAATTTAAAATTAATTCAAGATCGCGTCTTTGGTGAAATCTTCATACATAAGGCATAGGGGATACAGATGAATGAGAGTAAACTAAAAAGTATTATTGAAAGTATTTTATTTGCTTGGGGAGACCCCTTGGATATTCGTGAAATCAGTAAGATTTTAAATATTAAGGATTCACTCACCTATACATTATTGACAGAGATGAGTCAAGCCTACCTATCTGAAGACAGGGGATTAGTATTAAAGAAATTCGACGATTGTTATCAGCTCAAAACAAAAGACGATAACTTTTTTTATGTATCAGAGCTGTTTAAACCAAATACCCGAACATCTCTTTCAAATGCAGCCTTAGAGGCTCTTTCAATTATTGCTTATAAACAACCGGTAACGAAGATAGAGATCGACTTGATTCGAGGTGTCAAATCAGATTATATCGTAAAAAGCTTAATGGATAGGAATTTAATTGAAATTATTGGTAAACTTGACAAGCCAGGTAGGCCGGTCCTGTATGGCACAACCGGTAATTTTTTGACCCACTTCGGCTTAGCATCATTAAAAGATTTACCAGAGCTGGTTTTGGATGAAGAAAAAATAATAAACAAGGTAAGTGGTGGCGATGAGCATTAGATTAAATAAATATATCAGTAATTCAGGTTATACATCTAGAAGAAAAGCCGATGAGCTGGTTTTCGATAAAAAAGTGACTGTAAACGGTGTCATTGTAACGGAACCAGGGATGCAGATTGATCCTGAAAAAGATATGATAGAAATTGATCATGTCAAAATTTCTTTAGAGCAACCGCTCATTTATATCATGCTCAACAAACCACCCAAATTTGTGTCTACCGTCAAAGACCAGTTTGAGAGACCTTCGGTGATTGATCTCATTGGATTAGACCAAAGAATTTATCCTGTTGGACGGTTAGATTATGATTCGCAGGGACTTCTGTTGCTTACCAATGATGGGGATATTACCTATAAGCTGACTCATCCTCGGCATAATGTATCCAAAACCTATATAGCTAAAATCGACAGAATCGTAGATGAAACCACACTTCAAAAAATTAGAAATGGTGTTTACATTGATAATTACAGAACCAGACCTTGCCAAGTAAATGTAGTAAATCAATCTGACAATTTTTCAGAAATAAGAGTTTCAATTATGGAAGGAAGAAATCGTCAAATCAGAAAAATGTTTGAAAAATTTGGATATAATATTGTTGCTCTCGAAAGAATAGCTATTGGAGATATTTCAATTGGTAATTTACCTTTAGGAAAATGGCGATATTTGACAGAAAAAGAAATAGGATATCTGAAAAATGTATAATAAAATTAATTTCTTTAATATTACACAGTATTATCATTTTTTAATTGACGCATTTCTTCAAACTGATTCCATTGTTGTTGACTGCACCTGCGGAAATGGGAATGACACCTTATATTTATGCAACACAATGAAAGGGACTGGCTTCTTATATGCATTCGATGTTCAGTCCGAAGCTGTGAGCAAAACAAAGGAGCTCCTTCACAACAGGTCTAGCTATTTAAATTATAAGATTATAAACGATTCACATGAAAAAATTGACCAGTATATTTCTGAAAAAATCAATCTTGCAATTTATAATTTGGGCTATTTACCAAATAGCAGTAGTCCGCTAACGACACGTCCGGAGTCAACGCTCATTTCATTGTCAAAGGCACTTAGCAGTCTAGAGATAAAAGGATATATAGTTATAGCAGCGTATCTCGGACATGATGAGGGAAGAGAACGAGATTGTATACTTCGCTTTTTATCGAGCCTCAATAATTATTACTTTAAAGTGGCTTATCACCAATTAATAAACATTAATAATTATCCGCCTGAATTGTTTCTCATACAAAAAATGCATGAAACTATATAAAAGTTTCATGCATTTTTTGTAATTTATGCTTTGATAGTAATGTAACAATCTGCGAATCTGCAGTAATTGAAATCAATCTTGCAATTTTTTAATTGCATGAAATAATTCTTGCATAACATACCTTTCTTTGTTATGATTTACATGAAATTAACACTAACTTTATTTATTTGCCAAGGGAGGTAGCTTTATGGGCATGCCCAAGAAAGTATTTGTCAACAAGGAATGGTGTAAAGGATGTGGGATATGTGTCGCATTCTGTCCCAAAAATGTTTTAGAGCTTAAAAACGGCTTGATTGATATTGCTCGTCCGGAAGATTGCATTAAGTGTGGTCAATGTGAACTCAGATGTCCGGATTATGCTATATTTTTAAAGGAGGCACCTGAAAATGAATAAAAACATTAAATTACTTCAAGGAAATGAAGCATGCGTAGAAGGTGCTCTGGCTGCCGGAATGGAATTTTTCGCGGGATATCCAATCACGCCATCGACAGAAATTGCTGAAATTTCAGCGCAAAAACTTCCTGCAATCGGAGGACACTTCATTCAAATGGAAGATGAAATTGCTGGAATGGCGGCTACTTTAGGAGGATCATTAACCGGCAAAAAATCTATGACCGCAACAAGTGGTCCTGGATTTTCTTTGAAACAAGAAAACATAGGTTACGGCTGTATCGCTGAAATTCCTTGTGTTATCGTCAACGTGCAAAGAGGAGGTCCTAGTACGGGATTACCAACCTCGCCAGCTCAATCTGATATCATGCAAGCTAAATGGGGAACGCATGGCGATCATCCTGTTATAGCACTTTATCCAAACTCTGTACAGGAAATATTTACAACAACTGTTGATGCTTTTAATATGGCCGAAAAATACAGAACGCCGGTCATACTGCTTTTAGATGAAATTATAGGTCATATGAGAGAAAAAATTGACTTATCAATTGTAGATTCACTTGAAATTATCGACAGAAAAAGACCAAGCTGCACACCTGAAGAATATAAAGCCTATCAAGCGGATGAGGATTTAATACCTCCCATGGCTGATTTCGGCAGTGGTTATCGATATCATGTAACCGGATTAATGCATGATGAAACAGGTTTTCCAAGTAATAATTCAAAAGTCGCTCATCAATTAATGCACCGTTTAATGGATAAAATAGATAAGAATGTTGAAGATATTGTGAAATATGAGGAATATATGCTTGAAGATGCTGAAATAGCGTTTGTTGCTTTTGGAGCAACATCCAGAGCCGCTAAGGAAGCCATCGATAACCTAAGAAAAAAGGGAATTAAAATAGGGCTTTTCCGTCCAATCACCATTTGGCCTTCTCCTCAAAAGCAATTGCTTGCACTGTCTGAAAAAGTAAATACAATCATAGTTGCTGAAATGAATATGGGTCAATATACATATGAAGTGGAAAGAATCGCCGCAAAAAATTGCAATGTCGAATTTTATGGCAGAGTCGATGGTCAGCCAATCAATCCCGATGAATTGATGAAGTTTGCTGAGGAGGTATTATTATAATGCAAAGTGAATTAGTACAAAAGTATCTTAGAGAAGATCGCCTACCCCATATTTGGTGCCCCGGCTGCGGCCATGGTGTGATTATGCACGCGGTAATTAGAGCAATTGACAATCTTAAGTTAGATCCTGAAAAGGTTTGTATTGTTTCAGGTATAGGATGTTCTTCTAGAGCTTCAGGATATATGAATTTCAACACTTTACACACAACTCACGGTAGAGCGCTAGCTTTTGCAACTGGCGTTAAAATGTCACAACCTGATTTACATGTCATTGTTCTTACCGGTGACGGCGATACTTCTGCTATAGGCGGCAATCATCTTATTCATGCGGCAAGAAGAAATATCGATATTACGACGATTA
This sequence comes from Tissierellales bacterium, assembly GCA_016938195.1. GTDB lineage: Bacteria > Bacillota > Clostridia > Tissierellales > Dethiosulfatibacteraceae > JAFGVC01. The sequence goes on from JAFGVC010000047.1 coordinate 28,915, forward strand.
CTTTCAACAATAACATATACGGAATGACGGGAGGTCAATACTCACCAACAACTCCTTATATGGATTTTGGAACGACAGCTCCTTACGGAAATATTGACAATAGCTTTGATCTTTGCGATCTTGCAAAAGGAGCCGGAGCTAGCTATGTTGGAAGAGCAACCGCTTATCATGCTGTGCAGCTAGCTAAAATTATCGAAAGTGCAATAAGCAATAAAGGTTTTTCATTTGTTGAAGCCGTGAGCTCTTGCCCAACTTACTACGGCAGAAAGAATAAGAAAGGGGATGCGGTCAATATGATGAAGACATTGAAAGATATGTATGTCGACATTAAAATTGCCGAGAAAAAACCCGAGCTGGCTGATGGAAAAATTATTTTCGGCGAACTCTATAACAACCCCCAAGATGAATATACAGATAAATACCAAAAAATAATAGATATGTTAAAAAAGGAGAATTAATATGTCTAAAAAATACGAAATCAGATTAACCGGATCAGGTGGACAAGGACTTATATTAGCCGGAATCATATTAGCGGATGCAAGCTTAATGCAAGGAATAAATGCTATTCAGTCTCAATCTTATGGACCGGAAGCCCGAGGTGGCGCCAGCAAAGCGGAAGTCATTATCAGCACAGAAGAAATTAATTATCCAAAGGTACAGCAATGTGATTTGTTGCTTTGCCTGACACAAAAATCATATAATGAATATATTGCAACGTTAAAAAATGATGGTATACTAGTAGTTGATGATAGTATTGAGATGACTGAAATATCTTCTGCAACCATTTATCGATTACCTATTTTGCAAACAGCAAATGAAGAATTAAAAAAACCTATGGTTGCGAACATCATTTCTTTAGGTGCTATTACAAAAATTTTGAACTTGGTTAAAGAAGAAATGGTTTTGAAGGCTGTACTCAATAGAGTTCCACCCGGAACGGATTTAATCAATACAACCGCTTTTAACAAAGGAGTTTCACTTATAAAATAACAGAGGATGATCTAATGAGTTTAGAGAATAATGCGGATTTAATAAAACTTATTCAAAGTCACTACCCCAAGTTTAGCAAAGGACAAAAGGCGATTGCTCAATTTATCATTGAACATTATGAGAGAGCCGCTTTCATGACTGCGTCAAAAATAGGTCAAACAGTTGATGTCAGTGAATCTACTGTTGTCAGATTTGCTACGGCCTTGGGCTTTGACGGATATCCGGAACTTCAGAAATCTTTGCAGGTCATGATTAAAAACAAATTAACCACTGTTCAACGGATTTCGCTTAATGAAGCTCAGGATGATTCTGATGAATTTATCAGAAGAGTTCTGAAAAACGAAGTAAACTCACTTAGAAATTATTATGAAGAGCTTGATGAAAAACGTCTAGACAAAGCATCGGACCTCATTCTAGGAGCTAGAAAGATTTATATATTAGGAATGAGAGTTTCGTACACACTGGCTCTATATTTAGGCTTTTATTTGGATGTTATTCTTGAAAATGTTAAGGTGATGAATTTAGGATCAAATTCGTTATTTGAACAAATGGTACGTATCAATGAAGATGATTTGTTTGTTATTATCAGTTATCCCCGTTATTCAAAGCAATCATTGGATGCCGTTAATTTTGCGAAGGAAAGAAATGCGAAAATTTTAGCCATCACCGACACTGAATCATCACCATTTTATTCTATTTCTGATGTTGCCTTGCTAGGGAAAAGCAATATGGTATCTTTCATCGATTCTCTGGTGACTCCGATGGCTGTCATCAATTCACTGATAACGAGTGTCGGATTGAAGGAAAAACAAGATATTGTAAAATACTTTGACTTACTGGAAGATGTCTGGGACAAATATAGCATATACAACAAACCTATCCATGATTCAACTAAAAAATAGCCGGCTTAGCCGGTTTTTTTAGTTGTGTTAAATATAAATATATAATATAATGTTAAAGGTGATTTTAATGAGGACAATAAGAGGAGCTATAACAATAGCCGACAATACTGAGAATGAAATACGAGAAAATACAATAACGCTTTTAACTCAAATGATGAATCAAAATCAATTGCTGAATCATGAGGTG
>JAFGVC010000048.1 GCA_016938195.1 Tissierellales bacterium
ACGTTAGGATAATTCTAACATTTTATAACAAATTATTCCTAACAAAAATATATTACAACGTTTTATAACAATGTGCAACGTTTTCATGTTGTATTTATTTTATTTATCAAAACATTTTTGACTCAAATTCATTTACAATCAAGTTTATCTATTATATCATGTAGTAAAATAGTATAAATTTCTGGAATATAACATTAACTATCACTATTTGCATGATAATTGACACATGAATTTATTTTTCTTGCATTAATTATATAGGGTTGACTCCCTGATTTAATCAAAAAGGAGAGATATAAGTTGAATAAAACGTTTCATTACGGGCTTGATTATGATGAATTCTTTAAAATCATTGATAATTTGTATGACGAAATATGGGTGTATGATAATAATTATAAAATTATTTATGTGAATAAAGCTTGTAAAAGGCACTATGGCTTGGAAGCCAAAGAAATTATCGGGAAAAATTTCTTTGATCTTCGTGATGATGGTTGGTGGTCTCCTTCTATCTTGCCTCATGTATATGCTGAAAAGAAACTTTATGCTATAAAACAAACAACTCTTTTAGGATCAGAATTGATCAACATAGCCAATCCTATTTTTGATGAGGATGGCAATTTGGAATCAGTAGCCATGAGCGTTCGTGATGAGTTGGAAGAAAATAGGCTGTTCCATCCAAACTATTCTGAAGATGATTTATTACAAGTTAGCACGGATTCAATTGTTTACGAAAGCGTAGTTATGAAAAAAGTGATGAGCTTAGCAAAAAAAATTAGCAAAATTGATTCTACCTGTTTAATAACAGGTGAATCCGGCACGGGTAAAACGATGCTTGCAAAATATATACATGAAATCAGCCCAAGAAAAAGCAATCCTTTTGTAAGTATCAACTGTTCATCCATACCATCGGAACTTTTTGAATCAGAGCTTTTCGGTTACAAGAAGGGAGCTTTCACCGGAGCAAAAGCAGAAGGTAAAACGGGTCTTATAGAAAGTGCGAACGGGGGAACTGTTTTATTAGATGAAATCGCTGAAATACCTTGCAATATCCAAGCAAAGCTTTTACAGGTAATACAAGAAAAAGAGTTTTATCCTGTAGGGTCAATCTCGCCACAAAAGGTAGATATTAAGGTTATTGCGGCCACAAATAAAGATTTATACTCATTATCCAATACAGGTTCGTTTAGAGAAGATTTGTTTTACCGACTAAATACATTTGAAATATTTATGCCTCCATTAAGACAACGTGAAGAAGACATTGAAAAACTCCTATTTTATTTTTTAAATCTCTATTCAAATAGATATAGCATGCACCACGAAATATCTGATTCCGTTGTAGAAATTTTAAAGAATTATTCTTGGAAAGGGAATATTCGAGAATTAAGCCATTTAATGGAAAGGCTTGTTGTCACAGTAGACGAAATAGTCATCGACAAGCAGCATCTACCTTCAGTCATATTTCAATACAACCTTCAAAATTGCAATGATTCCTCTTTAGAACAACGTTCGTCCTATAAAGAAGCTATGTACAAATATGAGCATCGCATTGTACTTGACGCCTATAAAAAATATAAAACAACAAGAAAGGTTGCTGAAGCGCTTTCAATTTCTCAGACTAAAACCGCAACCTTGATAAGAAATCATATCCATTCCGCCAAAGAATAATATGGCATGGTGATAGCATCATGACTTTAATCGAACAAAAATATTCAAACTACCCTTTTAATCTTACATTAAAAAACCTGTTAGCCTCCCCTTGTCTCTCAGGTTTTTTGATGTTAACATTTTGCCTTATTCGAATGAAAATGAGTGAACTTAAAACAACTCATGAGTTGAAATCCACTCATATTTTTTACATTATATGCTGTTAAATCCACTATTTTGCCCTCTTCAATGTTGGCACAATAATTGCTGATATAAATAACGAATATAAAAATATGAAGGAGGCGTGAAATGAGAGTAATTGATTTATCACAAAAGTTAGAACAGGGCATGGCTGTATATCCCGGAGCACCTGAACCAACTTTTGAACAATGGCAAAGCGTTGCGGACGGAGATATTTATCAGTTAATTAAATTTTCTATGACAACGCACACAGGAACGCATTTAGATTGCAACACCCATGTCCATAAGGATGGCTATAGCACAGATACGCAAGATGTAGGTTTCTTTATTGGAAAAGGACGTGTACTTGATTGCACTAAATATGCAAATAACGAAGTGATGGGAATGGAAATATTTGACGGAATTGATCTTGATGGTGTTAATTTTATTTTTCTCTATTGCGGATGGGATAAAAAATGGGGGCAACCTGAATTTTGGTCAGATTATCCGTATATAAGCATGGAAGTCGCGGAGTTTATCCGAGACCATCATACAGTTAGAGGAATTGGCATGGAATACGCGTGTTTAGACCCAAATAATCAACCAGAGCTTGACTTGCATAAGGTTGTGCTTTCAAAAGAAAAAACAGTCATAGAAAATCTTGCAAATCTTGACCTTATTAATGGAAAAGACTTTTTGTTTGTTGGTCTTCCACTCAAGTTTAAAGACGGTGAAGGTTCACCTATTAAAGCTGTGGCGATTATTGAAGAATAATTTTATCAAAATTAAAATGTGTTTAAGAAAACGTTGTCAAAAAACAGGAGGAATTTATGAACAATAAAAGTAATGAAAGTAGATTGGATAAACCATTATTTTTTTCATCTATACTTTTTACAGCAATCATCGTAGCCTATTCAACATTTAATCCTGAAAGTGCTCAAGCTATATCAGGAGCCATGTTTCACTGGGTAACTTATGATGCAGGTTTTTTAGTTTTAGGAGCTGCCCTTGCATGTTTTTTCTTTCTTATTTGGTTTTCTATTAGCAAATATGGAAGAATTAAATTGGGGGATAAAGATGCTAAACCTGATTTTACCTTCGGCACCTACGCCTTTATGATGTTTACGAGTGGTGTTGGTTCTAGTCTTATCTATTGGGCCATGGGTGAACCGATGTATTATTTAAGCTATCCCCCAATGCACGTAGAACCTAATTCTCTTCAAGCAACCATGTGGGCCATCACCTATCCGCTTTATCACTGGGGACCAGTTGCTTGGGCGATATATTGTCTCCCGGGTTTACCTTTCGCTTATTACTTACACAACAGAAGACAAAGAACACTTCGATTAAGTAATGTTTGCGAAGATGTCATTGGAAAGAAAAATGCTGATGGCGTACTAGGATATATCATAAATGTTCTGGCTGTATTTGGAACAATGTGTGCCGTATCAACTGGTATTGGTTTCTGTAGCGACCTTATTGCATCCGGTTTTAGCGCAATATTAGGAACACCTAATACATTTTTTGTTCAATTTTTAGTCGTTGCTGCTTTTGTAGCAGTTTTTACAGTAGTTGTACTTGCAGGGATAAAGAAGGGCGTAGCAAGATTAAGCAATCTTTGTGTCTATATTGCGTTCGGTCTTGGACTTTATGTTTTGTTGGTATCAAATACTGGTTTTATTTTAGATTATTTCTTTGAAAGTGTTGGCTTTATGTTCCAAAATTTCTTTAGAATGAGTACTTGGCTTGATCCGGTTGGTAAAGATCCATTTGCACATGACTGGACAGTATACTATTGGGCTTGGTATTTTGCATATCTTGTAATGATGGGATTATTCCTTGCTAAAATTTCAAAAGGCCGTACTTTTAGACAAATGATTTTGACTTGTGTCATTTTCGGTAGTTGTGGCTGTGCATTCTTTACAGGTATTTTCGGAGGATACGCCGTAGGAAATCAAACTTCCGGTACCTTGCCAATTGCTCAGTGGATTAGCGATTTGGGAACATCTGCCGCAGTTATCAAGCTGATTAGCGTATTGCCATTGGGTGGTTTTGTTCTAATTGTATTTCTCATAGTTCAGTTTTTCTTGATGTCTACAACATTAACCTCTGCAACTTATTCACTGGCTATGATGTCGTCAAAAAATTTAGCTATTGATGAAGAACCTGATAATAATGTTAAGGTTGCTTGGGCCTTTGCTGTTGGAGGTATGAGTCTTGTTGCTCTCTTGATGGGAGGTTCAATAGCTGCCATTAAGTCAATCACTGTTGTAGCCGGTTTTCCTATGATTATAATGTATGTCATCATTATGTTGAGTTTGAAAAAATGGCTTAAGAAAGATATGAAGACAGCCACCGAAGACGATGAAGGAAATATTATTATCAATTATATCGACGATGAGTCTGATACCAAAGTATTGAACGCATAAAAATAAAAACACAAATTGGAGAGTTATAAATGAAAATAAAAGAAGCGGTAGCAAAATTAGAAAAATATATGGCGGTTGTTGAAGCCAATAGAAAAGGAAAAGCTTTGGTTGTAGGTAATGAGGATTTAGATGTTAAAGGTTTTATCAGCACCTATGTGGTCAATCAAGACGCGATAAAAAATGCTGAATTAAACGACGCCAATGTCTTCTTATGTTATGGGGAGTTTGAATCAAGTGCGTCCTGTTCTTTGGCAACAGAGCTCATAAAAAAAGATATGGCGGTTATTTCTTTAAAAACAGAGATGGATGTTTGTGCTAATGGCTTTGAAGGCACTTTACTCCATGCGCTTGGGCTTGAAGGAAACAGAGTGACGGATATTACATTTTCAGAAAGTTGTTACAAGCTTGTCGTATGTGTTCCAAAACTTGAAGAAGATTACACATCTACCATTAGAAAGGAATTAGGAAAAATGGGTGTTGAGGATGGTCCTCAAGGTGCGGGTTATGTTGGGACTTACTCTGAAGTTTCAGATTGTACATATGGACATCAATGGTTTGTTACAATGCCTGGTTCAAATCCTTTCATCGGAAATATTGGTGATTTATCAAAGGTAGATGTCGAACGTTTCGAAATTATTATACCTGAGCATCAAGTAGATGCTTGTGTAGATAGATTATGGGAACTTCATCCTTATGAGGAAGTTGAATATGATGTGTATCCTATTATGGAAAAAAGAAATCATAAAGGACACGGTAGAGTTGGTCAATTAAAAGAACCCCTTTCATTTGAAGCATTTAATGAAATAATTAAACAAACAACATGTTCTTCAAATTTATTAATTGCTCCTAAATGTCAAGAAGTGAGAAAAGTCGGAGTATGTGTTCATTTAACTTTATGCCTTGCCAAGCAACTAATAAAAAACAACGTTGACACCATCTTAACGAGTCATGTAGACGCATCTATCGTAGATTATCTCAAATCACAAAAGATTAATTTGGTTTGTATCAATGACTTCAATTTAAAATCAGTTTGTATTAGCAAGACTGAAGAATTGCTGTCTAATGACGTTTTAAATATTACTAATATGACGGTCAATCCATTGATTCTCATTTAACAAAATATAAGAATCCTCTCCTATTTGCTTATGTGAAGAGGGGAGGATTTCAAAAGGAGTGTTAATAAATGCAATTTCCTAAGTTATATAAAGTTAAACAACATTTTGATACTAGCGAAATTACAAATGTAAATACTAAAATTAAAGAAGAGCTCGAGAAAGTCAATGCCTCTGAGCAAATCAAAGGAAAGAAAGTTGGGATTACCGCCGGAAGTCGTGGTATTAAGTATATTGATCAGATGTACAAAGCCGTTGTAGAATATGTTAAAGAAAACGGTGGCGAGCCTTATCTTATTTCCGCTATGGGTTCACATGGTGGTGGAACAGTAGAAGGACAGCTAGCAATACTAGAAAGTCTAAACGTTACTGAGTCAACTATGGGCTGTCCTATACTTGCTTCTGCTCATGCAGATAAAATAGGTGAAACACCCGATGGTATCCCTGCTTATGTTAATGAAAGGGTAAAAGAAGTTGATAAAGTAATTGTTATTAACCGAATTAAGGAACATACTGATTTCACAGCTATTATCGAGAGCGGTCTACATAAAATGATGACCATTGGATTAGGTACTATCAACGGCGCTGATAGCGCACACTTAAACGCAATGAAGTATGGCTATTTTCATACCATAACGGAGATAGGAAAAGTAATTAAGGATCATTTAGACCTCATCTGTGGTATTGGAATCATTGAAAATGCAATTTGCCATATACATACGATAGAGGCCATTAAGCCCGAAAATTTTTGGGATAGAGAAGTTGCATTACAAAAATTATCAAAACAAAAAACGGCAAAAATTCCGTTTAATGTATTTGATATTCTTCTTGTCAAAGAAATCGGCAAAAATATTAGTGGTGGCGGAATGGACAGCAAAGTAATTGGTCGAATAAGAGAGCTAGGACAAATCGATCCTGAATTTCCGGATATTAAACGTATTTCTGTCTTTTCTGTGACTCCTGAATCTCATGGCAATTTCTGTGGGCTTGGGTTAGGTGATTTTTCGACAATGAAAGTTTTCAACGAATGTAATTCTCATCAAGCCATTAGAGATACCGTTATCAATTGTGTCGTATCTATGACTCCCGAATATGCCACCTATCCTTGTCTTCTTGATGATGAAAAGGAAATGATTGAACAATCATTCAGAAATATTGGTGCTGTTGATTCATTAGATGCAAAGCTTGTGTATATCAAAAACACTAAAGAGCTTGAAGAAATATTTATTTCAGAAGCACTTTTGGAAGAGGCAAAAGCTAATAAATCTCTTGAAATCTACAATGAAGTATATGAATTTGAATTTGACGAAAAAAATGATATGACCGTTCCAATGCTTTGATTAAACCTAAAGAATATTTAATGAACCCCTCACATGCATTTGAGTTAGCCTGTGGGGGGTTCATCTCTCTACTTTCAGCAATGTAAATCCACTTTCTTCGTCGATATATCTAGATGCCTTGCAATCCATCAACTCATAAATGATCATTTCCATATACATCCAAACTTTTACGCCTTGTCTCGCACAACCGGTTGTTGTATTTTTTTCTCTGCCACATCCAATATGAAGATGGAGTATGGGATATCCCTGCTCATTTGGAAATATCGTG
>JAFGVC010000049.1 GCA_016938195.1 Tissierellales bacterium
AAACAGTTGGTAAACCTTATCTTAAGTCTTCTGCGCTCTTAATTTATTATAACTCATTAATGCTTCGTATTTATCATTATAATACCTACAATTAATTATACTTAGTAATCAGTATATGCTTTAAGATAAAGCCTTTCTTGTGTCACGTTCGATAAATTATAGAATGTATTATATCAGAGTAACTTTATAATATCAATGGTTTTATAAGGTTAGGTCGTTGTACGCGGCAAAGTGGAGATGGTCCTCCCAGACGTTGTTGATCATCAAATACCGCTTTGAGAAACCTTCCTTTTCTAAATTTAGCTTTTCGACGACGCGAAGTGAGGATAGGTTGCGAGGAATGATATTGACTTCGACACGATGAAGTCCATATTCTTTAAACATGATATCTATACCTTTTCTGACGGCCTCAGTCATGTATCCCTTGTTGATTTCATTGCGGTCTAGCTTGTAACCCAGAAAACAAGATTGGAAATTGCCATAGACAATGTTGGTGAAGCATAGATTGCCTATCGCTTTTGATTCATTTCCTTTTTTGAAAATCCATAACCTCACCATATTATGAGCTTGATATTCCTGTAGCTCATATTTTAGTTGATTAGCTTGTCCGGGCTTTGTGTAAAAGTACAAATCTCTGTCCGGTTCCCATTCCTTTAGGAAATCCTTGTTTCGCAGATAATAATCTAGCGTTTCCGCCGCCCACTCGGGTGTTAAAACGCTCAGATATAATCTTTCTGTTTCGTATTGCTTGATGCATGTCCTCTTTTTTCTTTTAAATAAACTCATCTCATCACCTCTGTATCCATTTCATTTTACAACTTGATTGTCATCGTTGCAACAAAATAATGGTCCAATTTTGGACCACTATTTCGGGAGGAACTATGATTGTTTATCCAAATTGGTGGGTTTTTCGAAGCCCTTCAACATCTCATACAATAAACCGACGCCATATCCCGTTGCGCCTTTATTGAATAGCGATGAGGTTTTATTGAAATTCACCGGTGCCATATCAATGTGAAGCCATGGATGCTGCTCTACAAATTCTCTGATGAACAAAGCGGCTACGATTGATTCTCCACCTGCTATAGAGTCAGGATTGCTATTTTTTAAATCTGCGACAGAAGAATGCAGCACAGGTAATAGCTCATCGTCTGCGTCTAATCTCCAAATTTTTTCACAAGACAGCAAGGATGCTTTTTCAGCTATCTGCCATAAATCCTCTTGGTTTGTGATGACCGGTGCAGTTTGGTTACCAACAGCTGTTCTGGCTGCTCCGGTCAGTGTTGCTATATCTATGAGCGTTTTGGCTTGCTCATGTCGTATAAGATAGGTCATTGCATCCGCTATGGTTAATCTTCCTTCCGCATCAGCGTTCACCATTTCTATTGTTTTTCCTGACATAGAATACAGGATATCTCCCGGCACATAAGCTTCCGGACCAATTTTGTTCTCACATGCCGCTATAACAACCGTGACATTCACTTTTAACTTCAGGACCGCAGTCATCAGCAATGCTCCAATTACAGCTCCTGCTCCTCCCATGTCTCCATGCATTGTATCCATTTTTCTTTTTAGTGAGTAGCCGCCGCTGTCAAAGGTGACTCCCTTGCCAACTAGTCCTATAATATCTTGCTTCGATTCGGTGCCCTTATATCGCATCACAATCAGTTGAGGCTCTTGAGATGATCCGTTTCCAACAGCTAAGAATGCATTCATTTCTAAAGCTTTAATTTTTTCTTTTCCAAATATTTCGACCTCTATGCCATAATAATCCCCATATGCTTTTGCTTGTTCTGCCAGTCGCCTTGGCGTCATATAAGCAGATGGATGATTTACCAAATCTCTGGTAATTCTACTTGCCTCTCCATATAGGACAGCTTCTTCCATTTCTTTTGATACGTCGAAATCAGATACGGAAAAGCAAATCTCTTGTAGCTTTGGCTTTAAATTTTTTGTTATATACTCTTCAAATGCGTATGATTGATATATCGGTGTTGCAAAAATTTGCTTTATTAAATTTTTGTTTTGAAATAAGTCAGGGATATTTTCTAACATGACCAATAAATTTTGTATCGGTTGTTTCGTTATTCGGCTAAAAGCTTCCATCATTTTTTGTCGAATTGTACGCGTCTTATTGTTTTTAACGTTGCCAATATCTACTAAACAGATAGTTGTCATTTGACCATCCATGAATAAATTCATTTGATATATTTCACCATTTAGCTTTGTAAAATGATTTTTCAGTGCGTATTCCACTGCGCTGTCAAATTGGGTTCCCCTATTTAGTCGATAATTTCTATCAGGTTCAAACGGTATTAAATAGGCTTCAAATGCTTTCTCTGTTGTTTTTACGGTTTTCACTACCATTTTTTGTCTCCTAATCCTAGGCTTTATTTCAAAAATTTCAGAATGTTCATCCTTTAATTTTCCTTTTTCATTGCCATTTTTATGAATGTTTGAAACAAATAGGCCTGTTCTTCAAATCTTTCAAACATTTCCTCAGGGTGCCACTGAACTGCAAAAATCTTCTTGTCTTTGTGTTCGATGGCTTCTATGATTCCGTCCTGCGCTTTTGCAGAGATTACCAGCCCTTCTCCCATTCTATTAATCGCTTGATGGTGAAATGTGTTGACGGCTGTTTCTTTGCCAAAAATTGAACTCATGATTGTATTAGGCTCTAATATTATTTTATGAAATGGCTCTGACCTGATAGCTCTAGATTGAACATGACATTGAGCACTTTGTGTCTGAGTAGGTATGTCTTGTATTAGACTTCCTCCAAATGCTACATTAATGATGTGAAGTCCTCTGCATATGCCCATTACCGGCTTATTTTGAAGATGCATCTTCATTAACATGTCCACTTCAAAGCGATCTCTTGCTCTGGTTGCATAGGTCACTTGAGCTATGGGCTCTTCATGATATAGCATGGGGTGTACGTCATCTCCACCCGGCAGCAAAAGACCATCAATCAATCCCGCGTATTCCTCATCAAAATTATATCCCTCCAAGGTTGGAAACACAATGGGAATTCCCCCGTTATCGGCTATCGACTTGACATATTTCTCGTTGATTAAATAATTTTTTGGGTCTTTTTCATAGGCCATGGATAACAAAATTCCGATTTTAGGCTTCATTTCAGCTTCTCTCCTGCTTTGTTGACATGTTTAGTTGCTCATAAATTCATCTGTATGTGCATATATACCCGGGATTCCTCCGGTATGCATAAACAAGATTTTTTCATCTTTTTTGAAGTAATCCTTATTTATCAAATCAATCATTCCTGCCATAGTTTTTCCTGTATATACCGGATCAAGCAATATAGCCTCTGTTTTTGCTAATAGAATAACTGCTTGAATCATTTGAGGGGTTGGTTTAGAGTAACCTTCTCCAATGTAATCGTCAAACAAGTTGATATCTTTATAATTAATTTTCACTTTGGAATTTATTATCTCACACGCTTTTACAGCATGATGGTAAACAGCGTTCGTTTGGAGCTCTTTCATTCGATTGATACAAATGCCTGTTACGCTAATATCTCTATTATTATCTTTGACACCGGCTAAAAGACCGGCATGCGTTCCTCCGCTACCGCTAGTGCATACAATATGGTCAAACTGGATATCCATTTCCTTTTCCTGTGATAGTATTTCTTCTATACAGTTCAAATAGCCTAAATCCCCGATAGGATTAGACCCTCCTACGGGTATAATATATGGACGATGTCCTTCTGCTTTTAATTGTTCTGCAAATGAGTCCATTTCTGATACGAGATCTGAATCTCCAGAAATGACATGAATACTAGTGGCTCCTAGTAAATGATAGATAAAATTATTTCCATTAGCTTTTGGATTATAGCTATTTTTAACTCTTTCTTCGAGAAATAAATGACAGTCCAGTCCTTCTAGGGACGCGGCAGACAGTGTCAACCGACAGTGGTTGGATTGTACCGCCCCACAGGTAATGATGCTATCCGCTCCTTTTTCTATGGCATCAGCCATAAGATATTCTAGCTTTCTTGTTTTACTTCCGCCACCCAGTAAACCTAACAAATCATCTCGCTTTACATAAACTTCAGGTCCTTGTAAAAGCTCAGTCAAATGATTTAATCGTTGAATAGGTGTAATACCTTGAGTATAGATTCTTCTTTTAAAATGTTTAATATCCATATGATTCACCCGCACACATTTAGGCTACCTCCCTACCTTTCCTGCAAAATGGCATGCGACAAATCGATCCGGAGAATATTCAACAAGCTCAGGCTCCTCTTGAATGCAAATATCCTGACTGTAAATACACCTTCCTGCAAATCTGCATCCCGGCTTTGGATTAATTGGGCTTGGCACGTCTCCTTCAATGATGATACGTTTTTTTTCTACATCAATAGAAGGAACAGGCACAGCACTTAGTAACGCTTGCGTATAAGGATGGAGGGGATCTCTGAAAATAGATGTATAATCTGCTTTTTCTACCAATTTCCCCAAATACATAACAGCTATGTTGTCGCTGATATGCTTGACGACACCTAGATCATGCGAAATGAACAAATAGGTCAATCTAAAATCCTGTTGTAAATCCTGTATCAAGTTTAAAACCTGAGCTTGTATTGAGACATCAAGCGCTGATACCGGTTCGTCTAATACTATAAAAGAAGGATTAAGAGCTAATGCCCTTGCAATGCCGACACGTTGTCTTCTTCCTCCGTCAAGCTCATGAGGATAGGTATTTGACAATCGTCTAGCAAGGCCAACAATTTCCATCAATTCATAGACGCGTTTTTCATAATCGCTTTTATTCGTAAAAATTTTCTGTACTCTTAAAGGTTCTCCTATACTTTGAAAGATGCTTTTACGTGCGTCCAATGACGCATACGGATCTTGAAAAACAATTTGCATCTTGCGACGCATTTTACGCATTGCGGCGTCATTCATTTTTCTGAGATCCTCCCCTTCAAAGAATATATGTCCGTCAGTTGCTTCTATTAATCGAATCAACAGTCTCCCAATAGTTGATTTCCCACATCCCGATTCTCCAACCAATCCTAATGTTTCACCTCTTTTTATGCCAAAGCTAACATCATCAACCGCTCGAAGAGAGCCCTTTTTAGTTTGAAAATATTTCTTGAGGTTTTGGATTTCTATCATATTATTTTCCATCTGCCATACCTTCCTTGTATAAATGACATTTGACCATATGTCCTTCATCCATCATTGCTGTCTTTGGACTTTCTTTACTGCATATTTCCATAGCATAAGGACAACGGGGATGAAATTTGCATCCCTTTGGTAAATTGACCGGATCCGGAGTCAATCCTTTAATAGGCTTCAATCTTTTTTCATCTTCGTATAAGTTGGGAATACAAGCAAATAAACCTTTGGTATAAGGATGCAGCGCATTGTGAAAAATATGCTCACGAGTACCGTGTTCAACGACTTCTCCGGAATACATAATAGCCACATAATCGCATATTTCAGCTACTACGCCTAAATCGTGAGTAATCATAATCATAGATGTATTAAATTTATCCTTCAGCTTTTTCATTAAATCCAATACTTGAGCTTGAATTGTTACGTCCAAAGCTGTAGTCGGTTCATCGGCAATTATGAGCTCAGGATTACAAGCCAAAGCCATAGCGATAACAACTCTTTGTTTCATCCCCCCCGAAAATTGATGAGGATAATCCATACTTCTCTCTGCCTTGATTCCTACTGTTTCAAGCATTTCATCAGAAAGCTTTTTGATTTCTCTTCTGCTTTTCTTAGGATTGTGTAGCCCAATAGCCTCTTCAATTTGTTCTGAAACAGTCATAACAGGGTTGAGAGAGGTCATCGGATCCTGGAAAATCATTGATATTTTTGCTCCTCTGATTTTTCTCATTTCTTTCTTGCTTTTTTTAAGGATGTCTTCCCCTTTAAATAATATCTGTCCAGAAATAACCTTTGCGGGCGGCACAGGCAAAATTTTCATTACGGCTTTAACAGATGTTGTTTTACCGGCTCCTGTCTCACCCACTAGTCCAAGCGTTTCTCCTGCATTAATCGACAGATCAAGATTCTCAACGGCACGCACTGTTCCATCAACGGTCACATAGTGAATCGTTAAATCCTTTATCTCTAATAATTTTTTTGTATTATCCATGCTTTTTCTCCTTAATCTTTAAGTTTAGGGTCAAGAGCATCTCTTAATCCGTCACCCATCAGGTTCATGGCCAATACTGAAAACATGATAGCCATCCCCGGAAAAGCCGTAAGATGAGGAGCATCTCTTAAAAAATCACGTCCGGTAGATAACATCGCTCCCCATTCAGGAGTCGGGGGTACGATACCTAAGCCGATAAAGCTCATGCTGGCACACGCTAAAATCGCTCCTCCAATCCTCAAGGTAGCTTGAATTAAAATAGGTGCCATTGCATTTGGCCAAATATGTGTTGTAATGATATGAAAATCTTTAGCTCCAGCTGCCTTTGAAGCTTCTATAAACTCCTGTCCTCTCAATGATAAAATTGAAGCTCTCATAATACGGCAATATCCAGGAATGCTTGAAATTCCTATGGCAATCATTACATTTTGCAAACCCGTTCCTAGAGCTGCAACGATTGATATATTAAGCAATATCCCCGGGATAGCCATAATGACATCAATAAACCTCATGATAATATTATCGATTCTCCCACCATAATATCCCGCAATTGAGCCTAATGTACATCCTGTTATACTAGAAATACTTACCGCAATTAATCCTACTGTGAGGGATATTCTGGTCCCATAGAGAATTCTCGTTAGAATATCTCGTCCTAATTCATCTGTTCCAAATGGATGTTCTGCATTCGGTGGCTCAAGCCTAAGCGAATAATTAGTTTCCAATGGATCGTAGGGGGTCAAAACGGATGCGAATAAAGCTGAAAAAATAAGAATGAGTAACATAATAAGACCAATAACCGCACGCGTATTTTTTTTATATCGCCGCCAAATTTCCTGAAGCTGCGTTCTATGTTTTACTTCTATTATTTCAATATTTTCACTTTGTGTAGCCATATGATTGCTTGTATGATATCGGTAAAATCATACTCTCCTTTGCTTATATTTGCTTTCACTCAAATCTAGATCGTATACGAGGATCTATATAGGCATAGAATATGTCCACCAGTAAGTTGACAATACTAAAGACCAATGCGACCATCAAAACGCCACCTTGAACCACAGGATAATTCCTTGCTTTTATAGCGTCTACCATCATCTTCCCAACGCCGGGAACTGCAAAAATTGATTCTGTCAATACAGCGCCTCCTAGTTGACGTCCAAGCTGCATGCCTATTGTCGTTGCAACCGGGATTAATGCATTCTTTAAGGCGTGTTTAATTGTTATGATAAATTCGCTCTGTCCCTTTGCTCTTGCGGTGTCCATGTAGTCCTGTCTGATGACTTCCAGCATGCTTGAGCGTGTCATACGTGCAATCGCTGCAGCTGAGCTTGTACCGATTGTGATGGCAGGAAGAATCATGTGTTTCCAAGATGAAAAACCTGATGCAGGCAGTATTTTCCATTGCAAAGCAAACAAAAGCATGAGTAATAATCCTTGCCAGAAATTTGGCATTGCATTTCCAATCATTGCTAAAAACATCGCAATGTTATCAAATATAGAATTCTGCTTGACGGCTGCTATCGTACCGAAAAACATACCTACAGTAACTGAAACCAATAGGGACAGTCCTGCGAGCTTCATGGTGTTGGGAAAGGTTTGAGCAATCCTGTCAGACACCGGTTGTTTAGTCGAATAACAGATACCCATGTCTCCTTGCAGTAGCTTCGAAATGTATGTGAAATATCTTTGGAAATAACCACCGTTCAAACCTAGCTCTTCTCTTAACTGCTCAGCCGCCTCTGGAGTTGCCTCGTCTCCAAGCAATGCATCTACCGGATCGCCGGGGGTGATATATAACAAGCTGAATACAATGATTGTCACTCCGAGCATGACGGGAATCATCATCATGATTCGACTCAATATGTATTTTAGCATCGGTTGCACCTCTTTTCATCAATTGATTTATTTTTTATAAATTGCGGGGCAAAATTAACCATTTGCCCCGCAATTCTATGGTGGATGTAACTGTTATTCTACAAAATAAACATATTCGAAGTCGAACATGGATGTTACTAGTGTCTTAAATCCTCTGATTTTTGAGTCTGCACCGATTAGTCCCATCGGATGAGCCAGATAAACAAAGGGAGCTTCTTCATGTAT
The DNA here is from genome assembly GCA_016938195.1 of Tissierellales bacterium. GTDB lineage: Bacteria > Bacillota > Clostridia > Tissierellales > Dethiosulfatibacteraceae > JAFGVC01. The sequence continues at coordinate 8,242 of JAFGVC010000049.1, forward strand.
TAATACTTGAACCTCTTCAACCATTTTATTTCTGGCTTCAGCATCTGTCGTCACAATAATTTGATCAAGCAGGGCGTCAATTTCTGGATTTGAAAGCTTAGACCTAGATGTACTTGAGTTCATATTGTCCGTATGGAAAAATCTGTACAATCCATCGCCCGGATCGATTAATGCAAAGCTTGTACCGGCTGAACACAATTGATGCTCTCCATTGTTGAGCGCTGAAGTAAGCGTAGCCGATTCCGTAGGCTTCAATATTAATGTGATACCTGCATCCTTCCACATGTCAATCAGCATTTCAGCTAGCATGTTGTTGCTTGAATTCGCTAAATACATGAACTCAACCTCTATTCCGTCAGGATATCCTGCTTCTGCAAGCAACTGCTTTGCTTTTTCGATATCATATTCATATAGCGGCAAGTTTTCATTTCTTCCAGGTAATCCAGGCGCTACCGGTGTAATCGCTGGAGCAGAATATTCGTTGGTGTAAACAACTTCCCTGATGATATCAACATCAGTAGCATGACTAATGGCTTGTCGTACTCTTTTGTCTTTAAAAATTTCCTGTTGTGTATTGAAAGCTAAATATCTAATATTAGTTGTAGTGTTTTTAAATAACTGGGTAGCTTCATTTTGATCAATGCGTTCAGCATCATTGGTGGAGAGGGCTAAGTTCATATCCACACCGCCACTTTCCAAATCTATTGTACGGCTTGCACTTTCTGTAATGATACGGAAGGTGATTGTTTTTAAGATTGACTTGTCTCCCCAGTAATCGTCGTTTCTTTCAATAACAATATTATCTCCCGCTGTCCAAGACACAAATTTAAACGGTCCTGATCCAATCGGCTCACGTCCATAAGCTTCTCCCGCAGCCGTTACAACCTTTTCACTCACAATATTCATACCTTGATTGCAAAGCTGGGCTTCTAGAAATGCATATGGCTCGAGGGTTTTAATAATGACGGTATAATCATCAGGCGCTTCTAGAGCGTCCAAGTCAAACATCGCTACATTTGTCTGTCCTGTTGCAATATCAGCCAGTCTTTTGAAGGAAAATACGACGTCGCTAGCTTTCAACTCGTCTCCATTGTGAAACTTAATACCTTGTCTGATATTAAACTGCCATGTCAATTCGTCTAATTGCTCCCAACTTTCAGCTACACAAGGAATAGGTGTCAAATTTTCATCAAATTTCAATAATGTATCATAGATAGAATTTTCCATCATTCTTTTCATAGCAACGCTATTGCCTGAAGGGTCAAGAGACGCAGGCTCTCGATCAATCGCTACTATCAGTGCATCCTTTGATGACATCTGTTCCCCGACCGGTTCGGTTGATTCAGGTGCTTGAGTTTCACCTGATTGACCCGATGTTTCCGCCGGTGTTGTTTCTTGAGACGCTCCACCACAAGCACTCAAGCTGAAGACCATGACAAGTATCAACATTATTGAAACACCTATTTTTAATTTTCTCATAATAAATCCTCCTCTTATTATTTGGTAGTGTCAAGTTAGACACTCCTATTATTTATTTAAAGCTTATATTTTCAAGGGTTTCATTATTTTTTTAACAAAAATAACAAT
>JAFGVC010000050.1 GCA_016938195.1 Tissierellales bacterium
ATTTAGGATATCCTTTGTAGAAACACCTGAAAACACAGCGAAAATCCCTTACCTTTTCGTGGAGCTCCTTAAGCAGTTTGAAGCACAGAGGTAAACCCATGCCATTTGAAATCATCAGAGCCGATATCACCAAGCTATCTGTCGATGCTATCGTCAATGCCGCTAACGCATCCCTTTTAGGTGGAGGAGGAGTAGACGGCGCCATCCATAGAGCCGCAGGTCCAGCTCTCTTAGCTGAATGTCGGACGCTCAACGGCTGTCTAACGGGAGAAGCCAAGATCACAAAAGGCTATCAGCTACCTGCAAAGTATGTCATTCATACGGTTGGGCCCATCTGGGAGGGTGGAGAAAAAGGAGAAGCAAAATTATTGAAATCATGCTACGTCCAGTCTCTGAACTTAGCAGTGGCTCACAAACTCGAAAGCATCGCTTTTCCCTTGATTTCATCAGGTGCCTATGGATATCCTAAGGACCAAGCCTTGCAAATGGCCATAACGGTCATAAGCGATTTTCTCATGCACAACGATATGATGATTTATTTAGTGGTGTATGATCAAAAGGCTTTTGTATTGTCTGAAAAGCTTTTTGCATCCGTTCAGGCTTTCATTGATCTTCATTATGTGGAAGAGCATGCCTTATTCAACCAACGCAGATTCGAGAAGATTAGATCCTGTGTGACAGAGTCGCAACATGAATACAAACCTAGTCGTAGCTTAGATGATGTCATGCAAGAATTGCAAGAGACTTTCTCCGAGCATCTGCTGAGATTGATTGATCTCAAAGGCAAGACGGACGTTGAAACCTATAAACGAGCCAATATTGATCGCCGTCTGTTTTCAAAGATAAGGAGCGACAAGTATTATAAACCCAGCAAAAACACAGTTCTCTCACTAGCCATTGCTTTAGAGCTTAATCTTGATGAAACTAAGGATATTCTCCAAAAAGCGGGGTACGCCCTCTCGAGAAGCAGCCGGTTTGATGTCATTATTGAGTATTTCATCAATGAAGGCAATTATGACATCTTCGAAATAAATGAGACACTTTTCGCCTTTGAAAAAACAACCCTGGGAGTTTAACTCCCGGGGTCGTTTTGCCAAATAAGTACGTTTAAATCATACTTGATTATCATAACAAAGTGATGTAAAATTATGATGAAAGAGGTGATGATATGAGGACAACAATAAATATCTCAGAAGAAATAATCAAAGAGGCTGAGGCCTTGTACGATACCACAAACAGATCAAAAGCCGTAGAGTTGGCACTAAAGGATGCTATTAAACTAAAAAAGATTGAAAAACTAAAAAGTCTCAAGGGCAAAATATCTTTTGATGAAAAAGCCATAGAAGAATTTAGGAGTCAAGAAAGATGAAAGTATTAGTTGATACCTCTGTATGGATAGAATACTTTAAAAACAATCAAGAAGTGACGCGTATTATTGACAAAGGGTTATCAAATGGGACGTTCATGATAGCCGGACCTATCATTACAGAGCTACTACAAGGCGTAAAAAGCAGTCAAGAAAAAGAGCAGATTTTATCTTGTATTGATGTTAATTACATTGATGTAAAAATCGATGATTGGATTCTAGCAGGAGAGATTGCAAATCAACTAAGAACAAAAGGGATTACGATTCCTTTTGTTGATAGCTTGTTGGCCGCAATTGCTTCAAACAATCATATGAAAGTATATACAAAAGACAAACATTTTAATATATTAAGCAAAGAATTAGAAATTGGTTTCATTTATACACTTAACCATTAACCAAACAACCCTGGGAGTTTAACTCCCGGTTTTTTTTTGTCGCTTGAGAAGCGACCAACTGCGGGGGAGCCTATGATATCCTTTAGACATAAAGAATGAAGGAGGAAATAATCATGAAAAAGAATTTAACTGAACTTGTATTTATACTGGACCGTAGCGGATCCATGGGAGGACTTGAGAGTGACACGATAGGGGGTTACAATGTTATGCTCCAAAAGCAAAAGGAAGCTGAAGGCGAAGCCTTCATGACCACTGTGTTGTTTGATAATACCTACGAGCTATTGCATGACCGCATTAACATCAAAGGCGTCAAAAGCCTCACGGAAAAAGAATATTTTGTCAGAGGGACCACAGCTTTGTTGGATGCCATAGGTAAAACCATCCATAAAATCATTAACGTACAGCGAAACACCGCAGAAGAAGAACAAGCTGAAAAAGTGGTATTTGTCATCACCACAGACGGATATGAAAATGCAAGTAGAGAGTACACCTATAAAAAAATCAAAGAAATGATAGAAAAACAAAGAGATCAATACGGCTGGGAGTTCATATTTCTAGGTGCCAACATTGATGCCGTCGCCGAGGCAGGAAAATTTGGCATCGATAGCAGCAATGCCGCACAGTTTCACAATGACGGAGAAGGCATCAACCTCAACTACAAAGTCGTGAGCGAAGCCATTACTCATTTGAGATCAAACAAAGTCCTTTCAAAAAATTGGAAAGAAAAAATTGACGAGGATTATAACAACAGAAAGTAGAGACGAGACCCTAGGCATTAAACCCTAGGGTCGCAATTATTTTTTTCTCAAACTTCATATGTTACAGATATACTACGTGGTATGGTGATAAAATTAAAGAAAAGAGTCGGCGAACAGTCGCCAAATCAGATCTGTCAAATCAGGAGGAAAAAAATGGAAGCAAAACTTCACAACTTCAAAGGGTTAAAAATCACCGTAAAGACCATCAATCTAGAAGACTTGATCGAAATGCAGCTGGCCTTGTATTCCGCCAAAAACACAGAAAAATACTATCAAGCCGGAGCTTCCGACACCTATGTCGAAGACATCCTCTCGCACAACAAACAAGTATCCAAGATGCAGAAAATGATTGAACATCAAGCTTCACATTTTTGCGAGCAATATGACGCAAGAATCAGCGACATACTCGAGCTCTGCCTAAAAAAAGAAAATACACTAGAAGATATTTATTTGAATCCGGACCATGACCCAATCATCCGCGTTCTTTTCAAAAAAATCTCATTGGTCATCAAAGCCAAGATACAGCCCGGTAGTCTATTAGATACAAGCAAAGACAGCCAGACCATCATTGAAGCGATGGAAACAGGAAAAATCATCTATGCTCTCGCCCTTTTATATCACCTACACCACCAGGACCAAACAGATGACGAAATACAAGGCAATCAACGCGAGATACTCATTTATATGATCATGCTTAAAATTATCCAATTTGAATACGAAAAACTTCAAGAGACGCATACGAGCATCAAGGAGCAGCTTGACAAGAACAATACCGAGATGACCAAGCTCAAAGAGCAAGGACTAACGAACAAGCAAAAAATCAAAGACCTCACGCAGGAAGCTACCGACATCAAAAAAAGAAATCGCGAAGAAAAAAAACAAATCAAACAAAAATGGGATCAAAGCCATAAAGCAAAAATCACAGCTCAGACAGAAGCCTACAAAAGCCTCAGCCAAACCTTTGACGATTATAAAAAAAGCACCATCAGCTTAGAAGCCTACAATCAACTCAAACAATTGATCGCAGAAAAGGATGAACAAATCGAACAATTACAGCTCCAAGCCAATGAAGAGAAAATAATGCCAAAAGCAATGCTCACAGATGATGAATTACTCAAAAGTCTTGAAAAATATTGTCGCAAGCAAGGCATGACTGATGAATTGCTCCAGATTGTCTATCCCTATTATCAAGAATACCTAACAGGCACACAGCCTCAAAAAAAGACTGAGCGCGACATAGCCGCAGAGCAAATCATGTACTGTGTCATTGAAGAAGGAGTGCATTACTGTGTAGATAGCGAAGGAGAAAAGCATCGATTGCTTAATATTCCAAACAAAACCTACTTGGCACAAAACCAATTCGTACTCGTCAACCAAGACAGTAATTTTATTCGGAGCTTCAACTATCAATATGAAGAGAAAAACTTAAAAGCACCCATCATTGAATTTTTATCAGCAGAAGAAACGACATCAGCTATCAATATATATCACTACCACCTAAACAAGGGTCAAATAGTCGCACTGGATGATCAAAAACAAATCATGACCTTTTATCGGAGATTAGACTTTGTGATAGATTATTTTATCGACTCCATCCGTGCGAAAAAACACAAGGTTTATCTGGCCATCAAGCATCTGTCCAATGGACTGATTGTCAGAAATTATCCGCATATGGAAGAGAGCTACCTAAATTTAATCAGCTCCGAGCCGATCACATGCCCGGCGTTACTTATCCTGAATGACAATCAAGACATCATCAAGCAATGGGAAGATTTATCTTTTTTTACATTGAGCATGCATTATCCAACCGCAGAAGGATTCATCGAAAGTGAAAATGATTCCTTATACATCAAAAAGAAGAATGGAGAAAGATATCTTCTGCGGAAAGCGCCAGAGCATATATCATTGTTGCCGGGTGACTATGTCATGGTCGACGAGTTCAACTATTTTATGGACTTACTTTCAGAGAACATGGACACCGAATTAACGGACGAACGTAAAAGGCTAGCGGCAAAAAAAGACAAGCCTGTTATCGTAAAACCCGCAGAAGCTCCCATCGAGATGAAGGATGAAAATCTACTCATCGTCGGCAACATAAAATTAGCAGAAACCTATAAGCTCAAATTCTTTAAGGATGGCTACCGCGTCCAAGTCGTTGACGGCTTCGAAGCTTATCATAAAATTCAAAAAGAAGCCTGCAAAGCCGATCAAATTATCATCGCTACCGATTGCTTATCACATACCAACTACAATAGAATCAAGCAAGACTTTGCCGATAAAATCATCCATGCCAACAACAGTGGCCCCAACCGCATCCTCGCGCTCTTTACAGCAGAAGCACCCATCTACGAGCAAGTGAACTAATGATGAATAAATAATGAAAATATATCAATGTTTCCTTGAATGAACAGAGAATTAGTAATATAATCATGAAAGCATACGAGTGAATTAATTTAATAAATATCCTTGCTTGATGTCAATATTTCAATCATATATAATGTAGTAAGTCAAGAAAGCTAGTTTTCTTATAAGTGTTCAAATGGATTAGTATTAAAAGATGTAGATATATAGTTTCAAAAATGCAAAAATGGGAGAAATAAGTATGAGTATAAAGCCTTTTGTAAAATGGGTTGGTGGCAAAAACCAACTTTTACCGGATATTCGAAAAAGATATCCTATTGAACTAGGGGAAACGATAAATAAATATTGTGAACCTTTTGTAGGTGGTGGAGCGGTTCTGTTTGATGTTTTATGTAATTATAAAGTTAACGATGTTTTAATTAATGATATTAATTCAGAGTTAATAAACACATATATCCAAATTAAAAAACACCCAAATGATTTAATTGATGAACTATTAATTATGCAAAATGAGTTTTGGCCTATGGAAAAAGAAAAACGTAAAGAATATTACTATAAGAAGCGCGAAAGATTTAATTTTCTTAAGATAAATGGATTTGAAAAAGTTAATATAGAAAAAGCTGCACTTTTTATTTTTTTGAATAAGACATGTTTTAATGGACTTTTTCGTGTAAATAAAAAAGGACTGTATAATGTTCCTATGGGTGAATACAAAAAGCCTCTTATATGCGACAAGGAAAATATTATAGCAATCAGTTCTTTGCTAAGGAATGTCGAGATTAAATGTGGTGATTACAAAGAATGTTTAGATTTCATTGACTCAAAAACATTTGTCTACATAGATCCTCCTTATCGCCCTATATCTGTTACAGCAAGTTTTACATCGTATGATGAAAAGATTTTTGATGATAGCGAACAAGTTGCATTAGGACAATTTGTGGACAGTATAAATCAAAAAAATGCAAAAGTTATAATTAGCAATTCAGATCCTAAAAACATTAACATTGATGATAATTTTTTTGATGAATTATATCAGCAATATAATATTTCGAGAGTAGATGCTAAGCGCATGATAAACTGTAATTCTGAAGGCAGAGGTGTTATTCGCGAATTATTAATTTCAAATTATTAGGAGACTAACTATTAAAAGTCAATAGTATTCATGAATAGTTTTAAGATTTAAATATAGGCATACCCAATAAGCCTTCAAAGCAAAGAATTTTGAAGGAAATAGGTTTTAAGATTGACAGAGGCCACTACATCATCTATCGAAGTTTAGAAGGATCAAAAGGAACATTGGTTGTTTCCAGGGTATAGATAACACGAATGAGTTTTTTGGCAACATGACTTAAAGCTACCCGGTGAGGCTTCCCTTCCTTACGTTTTTTATGATAGTAAGCTGCAAACACCATATTATTCATGATAAGAGGCATCGTGCAGTTCATAAGCGTGTAGCGAAGATGAGATGATTCACGCTTCACCATCTTTCCTGTAAAGGCCATTGTCCCTGATTGAAAATAGCCCGGTTCCAAGCCAGCAAAGGAAAGCATTTGGGATGGAGAAGGAAACTGATTGACATCACCATATTCAGAATAGATGATAGCCGCAGAAATGGGGCCAATACCAGGAATGGTAAGCATGCGGGGATTTAATTCCGTAATCAATAAAATGATCTCTGATTCCAATCGTTGCACTTCCGTATCAACCAAACGATAAAGGTTAAGAACGCTGAGGAGTTGGGTTTCGAAAATATCATTAGAATCCCCAACCGTATTAGCCGCCAGGTCCTTGAGCACGAGAAATCGCTGCATTGAAAATTTACCCCGAGACACGCATCTGATTGGATCATAAGAAGTTGTCTTCATGCGAGCCATTTTATCAGGAGTATGATATTTTTCCAGCAAAAAAAGAGCGGTCTGACTGAAACGATTTTTGAAAAAAGGCTTGAATTCAGGGAAGATATGGTCAAGGATATTGGTAAGTTTGACCATATAGAGGGTACGCTGTCGAACCAAAGTGTCTCTCAAACGCGTTAATGACTTTAAGGAATAGGTGTGATAAAATCCAATAGGATAGGGTTTGTAATCAACCGTCATCAGCCAATGAGCGATTGAGCGCGCATCAATTGAATCGTTTTTGGTTTTCCTCAAAGTCTGGGAATGAATGTACTTGCTGATCAGAGCGGGGTTAGATTCCATGAAGCTGTAGTGGGCGTTCTCTAGGAATCGTTTCAGATTAGAGGTGTAGTGGCCGGTTGCTTCAAATCCTATTCTTATGTTATGAGAATCATCAAGAGATTTAAGAGTGGAGAGAAGAACAGAGAAACCGGTCTGAGAATTGGCAATCACAAGATGACTGACAACAACTTCACCTAAATCATTGAGAATAAAGCAGTCATGCTTGTACTTTGAAACATCGATACCGACAAAGTACATGGGAATACCTCCTTAGAAAATGGAATTGTAGCACTGTTGTTTTCCACAAGAAATTCGACCGTGTAATCTCGAAAATGAAACGTCAAAGCGTTAACTAACTGATTACCATTGAAGACGAAAAACTGTGGTCTGAGTCTCCTAATAACAGTCAAGGCTGTACAAAAACAGGTACAAATCCACAGTGCTTAACTTATTATACCGAAGTAAATGAGTTTCAAGATATAAAAAAACAAAGAAAGGAAAATATAATCCAATCATCTATTTAAGGATAATTAGATTATACGAGATAAAAATGAAATATATTGAAAAGTATAAATCCATGAAATTGAATTCTGAAACCGAGATATTTGAGTACCTAATTAATAGTCTAAAAGATACAATTCGCACATATGATTTTTTTGTTGCTTGGGAGAAGGTTCTTGAAAATGTATCTCAAATTGAAGTATCATTAAATATTTTAAACTCTTTAATAGGAAAAGATGATATACAAACAAAATTGAAAGATCTAATTAAGAAATATCCAGAGATTGTTCCAGTAATACCTTTACTAATTGCTGTTCGTGGTATGAGTATAAAAGTTGCTAACATTGATGGTGATATTGAATACTCTTTTTCGAAGAAAAAAATTTATACTGATGAACAAATAGAAAAAATAGTTTTTTTTGCTGATAAAAGTGGATTACTTAAAGTCATTGCAGATAAAAGCATAAAAAATCTGGTAGATTATGCTATCGGTGTTGAAGTTGGGCTAGATACAAATGCCCGTAAAAACCGCAGTGGAACTGCAATGGAAAATTTGATAGAAGTGTATGTAAAAGCGATATGTGACAAGTATAAATATAAATACTTAACTCAAGCTACAGCAAATAAAATTTCACAAGAGTTTAGAAAGGTAGTTTCTACAGATAAAGCTGATAGACACTTTGATTTTGCAATAGATACAGAAAAGAAACTTTATCTCATAGAAGTTAATTATTATGGTGGTGGTGGTTCCAAACTAAAATCGGTTGCAGGAGAGTTTAGTAGTTTATTTAGTCTTGTAAAAAATGATAACACTAGCTTTATATGGATAACAGATGGAAAAGGGTGGACAACAGCTAAACGTCCACTATTAGAAACCTTTCATTCTACGGATTTTGTGATGAATATCGATATGATTAAGCAAGGTTTACTAGATGAGATAGTAAAAAATGGATTATAATTATATATTTTAATAAATATGATTTAATATTTCATATGGATAAAGTTTTTATTTGCGTATAATATTATGTGCAAAAATTAAATTATAGAGAATTTTATTCTCTTATGGAGAGATAATATGACAATTAAGAAAATAACTAGATGGGAACCTGAAAATTTTGAACTTGAAATGAATACAGTTTGGAGTTTTCCGCAACGAGGCAATTGGGCAACACATGATTCAAAGTGGCGCGGTAATTGGTCGCCATATATACCAAGAAATCTTCTGCTTAGATATTCTCAAGTGGGAGATTTAGTACTTGATCAATTTGCTGGAGGGGGCACTACTCTTGTAGAGGCAAAGTTGCTAAATAGAAATATTATAGGTGTTGATATAAATGATGATGCTATTAAACGTTGTGAAGAAAAAATAGATTTTGAATGGGAAAATGCCGGACAAGTTCATATTGTTAAAGGTGACGCAAGGAATCTTGTTTTCATTAACGATAATTCGATTGACTTTATATGTACACATCCTCCATATGCAAACATAATAAACTATAGTGAAAATATCACTGAAGATTTATCTCGTTTAAAAGTGGTAGATTTTTTGGAAGAAATGAAGGTAGTTGCTTCAGAAAGCAGTCGTGTTCTAAAGAAAAATAAATTTTGCGCAATACTCATGGGTGACACGAGGCAAAAAGGCCATGTAATCCCTATGAGTTTTGAAGTCATGAAAATTTTTGAAGCTCAAGGTTTAAAGCTAAAAGAAATAATTATAAAAGAACAGCATAATTGCAAAGCTACAGGATACTGGAAAACAAATAGCATAAAATATAATTTTCTATTACTAGCGCATGAGTATTTATTTATATATAAAAAAATATGATGGTATTCTGTCTTATTAAACAAAGTCAATCATTCCATTAAGGAGAACATCGATATGAATCCTATCAAAGTCAACACCGTAAATAGTGGCGCAGAGGACTTATTTGTTGAGCTTTTCTGCGAGGTATTTGGCCCGCATAAGGCGGAGGATTTATATGTTCAACATCCTTTTGTTGATATTTATGGCGAATTTTATCATGATCCTAAAAAGGTCTCCGAGAACAAGTATTACGATGATTTGTTAAAGCAGAACAGTCTTGTCTATAATGACTGGAAAGTTTATCGCTGGACCTATAAACAACTCTTGAAGCAGCCTGAAAAGATTAAAGATGAGCTCGTGACATTTCTTGGAGAGACACCATTTTTTAAGAAATTTGAAGCTTTTTTGCCGGTCCAACAAGGCAAGGCATTTGAATTAAGAAATTATCAGAAAGAAGCGGTCCATAGTCTCATGGCCATGCGGGAGAACGGCGAGACGATTGCGCTTTTGTATCATGCAACCGGAATAGGCAAGACAGTGACGGCTTGTATGGATGCAAAGCAGGTCAATGGTAGGACATTGTTTCTTGTCAATGCGCTCAAGCTTGCAGACCAAGCCGACAAGACATTTGCAAAGCTATGGCCAGAAGCGTCAAGAGGTTTTTACACCGGTAGTTCAAAGGATAAAAATGCAGATGTTATTTTTGCTACGGTTCAAAGCATATCCAAAAATCTGATGGTGTTTTTACCGGATTCCTTTCAATATATTGTAGTGGATGAATGCCATCATGCCGCAAGCAAAACGTATCAGAAAATATTCAGTTATTTTAAGCCGCAGTTTATACTGGGGCTATCAGCCACGCCTGAAAGGTCGGACGGAGAAGATATGTTGGCGCTTTTTCAAAATGTGGCGCATAAGATGGATTTGAAGACAGCGGTAGAAGTGGATTATTTCATTGATTTTTATGAAAACCGCAGGGCGAAAAATCTTTATGTAGAAAATGCTAAGAGTCTTTTCTCAAAGACGGAATACTCACGCAAGGATGTCGAAAAGCTTATTTTCAGAAATCCGTTTGATGTCATGTCACAAATGAATTTTGTGAAAAGAGATATTAATATTGAATGGATTAGGCTCAATCATGATGTGCATAAGAGATTGACCTTAGAAGATATAACCTGGATTTTGAAGCAGTGTGATGAAAAACTCGAATCCTATTATGCGACTCGGGGTGAATAGAAGATAATCATTTTTGGCAATGATTACTTTTTTAAAGAGTGGAGAAGTGAATATGATGTCAAATTGCAGGTTGAATATATGGAGTATGCGGAGAAGCACAGGATATATATTGCTTATTCAGTTAGCAAAGGATCGCTATAAATCCATTGATCCGAATTGAGGATGAGGAATTAGCCAATGAGTTACTTGGTGTAATCTCAGAATTAAAAGCATAGTAGAAAGAGAGGCATTGTAAATGAACGATTTATCAAAAGATTTTGTAAACATTGTTAACCTTATACAGGAAGCAAGAG
>JAFGVC010000051.1 GCA_016938195.1 Tissierellales bacterium
ATCTGCGGTTACACTGCTAATGCCTGAATTGTCATTAAAACCGATATTCAGGTTCATGTCCTCATTTGGCTCAGCCGTATTACCTGCTACAAAATCAATATTCGGGCCTTCCATATCCGGAATTGAGTAAACAAGAATATCATCAAGTGCGTAAGTAGTTATAACGCAAGGCGTAGCCGAATTGTAATAATGATTCCAATGAAGTTTTATTGTCTGGCCTGCAAATGAGCTTAAATCATATTCCAAATCTATCCAATATCCGTCAATCGTAAATTGATTCAACTCAAGCGCAGGAGTCAAAGTAACATTTCCGGAATCACAGATATAAAACTTAATTAAACTGTAAGTATTCGGCGGATCAGATCTGTTAAAGTAAATTCTGTACTGAAGTTTGGTTGTCGTATCTGTACCTGTAGGCACAGTAAATGCGGGACTATACAACCTGTAAGCCATAGCAGTAGAATTCGGATACGCAAGAGATTTTGTACATTTGTCGCCTGAGCCCGTAGGATCGTTGCCGATATACCAGCCGGTATATGTCTGAACAGGATATTCATAAGAGCTGACTGCCCAGCCTGCGGCTGTCAGGTCTGTAATTACCTGAAAATCTTCGTAGAACAAGGCTTCCACAAGATATATACCTGTGACATCGAAATCGGTCGGGTCTCCGTCAATTTCTGCCCTGATCGAAAACCGTTTTCCGTATTCAGTTGTGCTTACGGTTGATAAATCCCAGTTATAAATCCAGACATTTTCTCCCGAATCGAAAGTGATGTCTCCAGGATTTACATAAACATCGTCAATCTTGATATTTATGTCAGGATACGAACCCAATACTTCTGGAACTCTTACCTTGATTGCAAGCGTGTCAGTAATTCCTTTTCCGCCTGATGGACGAGTATGATATATTTCGTTTGGGAGAGGTGATTCAATGGTCGGGGCAGCTATGACTTTAAAAGATACTTCGCTGTAAGGGCGGTTATTTGATTCGTAAAGCTGCAAGTCACCAGTTGTATTCCATTTCATTGCTGTGTAAACTTTGTATTTGAAAGTGCCTAGTCGGTCTGGTTTAAAATAAAAATCAGCACCCCATTTATTTATATTCTCATCTATTTCCCATTCTGTTGCAGGCATCAAACAGTTTATGTCATAAGTTTCTACATCAGGATACGACACATATCCATTAAAGAATTTACTCAAACCTGTTGCAGGAAAGCATATTGAGCCTTCAGCTGTAAAATGAATTGAATCACCAATGACTACAGTATTCGTATTAGCATTGAATTGAGGTGGTTGGTAAATTACTGATAAACCTGCAATCTCTTGAGTTTCAAAGTTAATTCTAGGGTAGTTATGAATTTTGTGGTAGTATGCGTCTGACATCAGTGTTAGAAATTCTGGATAGATGTCGGACAAATAGTCGTGCTCAAAAATACAGGCGTGACCGAGCTCATGACGAAAAATTGTATTAATATCAACACCACCTGTACTTCCACCTCCTGCAAAATACCAAGGAAACCTTGTATTACTATTTAATGAAATTGTAAAAGTAGAATAACTATAAACATTACCAGTCTGTCCTGGAATAGAAGTATTTCCATATTTATCAGGATCAGCTAGATCTAAATAGTCAAGTCTGGGTAATGCCACATCGTTTACTGAGCCTTGTACTAATGATGGAATGCTGTCATTAACATGCAAGCTATCGAAACAGTCTCCGATATCAAATCTAATCCACTCATTGCTTAAAGAATCGTTTATTGAGTTATTCATAGCAGTGCTCAGAAAAAGAATGTGTGGGTTACTAGAATTTCTTTTTTCGAGCCACCTACCTGTTAGTTCATAGGAAAATAAAGTCTCATAGCTAAAGATTAACGAAAAAATGATAATAATGTAGCGGTATAGCTTCATTTTTGCACCTCCGCTTTGAAGGTTTTTTTATAAAAATTCTTACTATCATTTACTTCGAGTAATTTTCTGACATTGACAATAACATCTTCAAAGCTTTCATCAATTTTACCAATGCTATCACTTGCTTTTGCCCATCTCTCATAAGCTTTTTTCTTTGAATCTGACATTTCTTTGTCTTGCTCTGCGGCATTCCTGTACCAAATTGCATCTAAATGTTTTTGATACCCTTTTTCGTAAATAGCATTATTTCCATCAAAAAAAAGAACAGTTGACTCCGGTCTTTTATGAAGATATGGTTTATCTTTCATAAGTTTATTCGTATTTGAGAAAAAATACATACCTTTTACACCGATAACAGGATCAGTTTGACCTGCAACATCTTTTTCACCGATATAATGAATTTGTTTTGGTATTTTTCCTAGTTTCTCAATAAATATATCAGCACCTTTTAGAATCTCCTGAATTTCAATTTTATACATATCATAGCCGAAAGATTGATCTTCTTCAATTGAAGTTCCGATTAAGATTATATCACTGTAAATTGCATTTTCTTTATAGCTCTTTGATTCAACTGGGGAACCAGATTCCTTCAAATCAACACCAAGTTTTTTTAATTCATCATATTTATTAAGATCAACTTTAAAATCATACAACATTGTACCTTGCACGCCTGGAAACATTTTTTTGTCTAGTTTTAGATATTTCTCTTTAAAATCAGCAAGTTTTTCTTTATCCATCCCTGTATCAATTCCAAATTCATCTTTCACAGTCTCTTTAGCTGTTGACTGAGCTAAATTCACCGTCGTTTGTTCGGCAGGCAAATTCACTGAAGCTGAAGTCTTTACAGCTTCTTTCTTCTGTACTACAGGCACATTTTCTCCGTCTCCACTCATTGAAAAGACTACTGACAGCATTGAGAATAATATTGCTGTGATAATAACTTTACGATCC
>JAFGVC010000052.1 GCA_016938195.1 Tissierellales bacterium
AAATAAAAATGACTCTATCATAATTTTTTTTGGATTCTAATAGTATTTTTTCAGCTTGTAGAATTTGATTTTTTTCATACAAAACCCTTCCTTTGTTTGCTAAGATATAGGCCAAGCCGGAATACAAATTCTTTTCACTGCAAATTTGGAGTGCCTTTTCATAATAATACAAGGCTTGGTCAAAATTTAGCTTCAGTCGGTTGCTTTCTCCTAAATATAAGTAGGATGCCGCAATATTAAGAATATAACGTTCAATATTATTTGTCTTATTAAAAATAGCAATCGCCGCTCTAATATTTTCTTCTCCTTCTTCATAATGACCTGTAAGGATTAAAAAATAACCTTTTAATCGAAGTACTTTGGCATAATCCCCTTCTTGGTCTACCGAAGAAATAATTCTTTCAAGGTGTGTCAATGCCATTTCCATAAGTGTTAAATCAAAGGTGTTAATACTCTGGTGAATCAGCTTAAACCATCCTTTAATCAAATACTCCTGATTGCCTATCTCAAGTGCGAGTTCAATCGTTTTATCAATTAGGCTTCTCCCAACTTTATAGTTCCCTGTATCAACGTGCAATCTTCCAATGGTAAACAAATAGACTACCTCAATATTCTTAAAATCTATTTGATGCTCATATTCTTTGATGGTTTCATATTCTTCTTGGATGCTTTTGAGTTCTGCTTCTAAATCTTCCTTGTCGAGATATACGGCTGTGCCATTATTTCCCGGTCTATTATCAATCTCAGGAAACATTTCATGATTGATTTTCACTAGCCCTGAAAAACGTTTTAACCTATATTCAAAATATTTCGATCTATTTTTCGACTCATAATAATGATAAGATAGCTTTGGATAGTATTCACTGTCAGAATGCGTGTTTAGTAATTTATCCTCGTAATATTCAGCAAATCGCTTATGAAGGAGAATTCTCTTAGAGTTAGACATTTCTTCTAATACATATTGTTTTATTTTATTGTGCGAAAACTGCAGTTTTAGCTCCCCGGCAGACGTCATGGACTCCACTAAAATTTTTCTCCATAGGAGGTTGTCCAGAATCTCAATTAAGTCAATTTTACTTTTTCCCGTAATAGATAAAAGCGCGTCGAGTTGAATGAAATCCAAAAAAATTGCACCTATTTCTAATATTCTTAAAGATTCTTGAGGCAGATTAACAATTCTGCTTCTAATAATATCCCCTGCTTTTGAATTGCAAATATCGAAGTCTTTATTTTGCATAATATTATTAACATATTCCATTATAAATAAAGGATTTCCTTCACTTTCTCTGAATATGTAACTTGTTCTGTAAGGGTCAATTTTGACATAATGCTTAATCAGTTGGTCTGTTTCTTCTAATGTAAATCTTTTTAACTCTATCCTTTTGAAATCACCTCTTGATTTCATGTGAAAAAAGAGACGAGACACTTCTTCTCTGACAACATTTCTGCTAGTAATCACAACAAACATCCGAATATGATTTTGAAGCAAAAGTGTGTTTAAAATTTGCAAACTCATTTTATCAATCCAGTGAACGTCTTCAATGATCATAATCATCTCTCTCCCATTGCTTAATATTGAAAAGAGATTAACAAAGGCTTTTTCAATTACATGATAATTACTATCTTCGCCTAAATTCATGCTCATTGCATATGAAACATCAAATGATGGATATAGTGCTGCAATAGCATTCAATGTTGATGCAGGTATCTCCAATTTTTCGTTTTTAATAATATTCCCCATTTGCTCTATGACAGCTCTGAAAGATTCGTAAAAATAATTTTCTTCAAGTTGGTAACAATTCATGCGTAATCGGTAGCTTTGTCCTTGAATTGAATTTTCAAATTTCTCAACCAGATTTGTCTTGCCAATACCTGCTTCACCTTCAATCAATACCGTGCAATACTTTTGCTTGCGGATGAAATAGTTATATTCCTGTTGTATAAGCTTAAGTTGAAGTTCTCGTCCAAAAGAAAAACAGATCTCCTCTTCATTCTTATCACTGGTCTGTCTATCATTTAATAGTGTATCAATCAGATCATAAGCTTCTCGAGAGGGCGTAATGGATAATTCCTTTTGAAAAATCGACTCAAGCTGTTGAAAAGTTTCTACGCTTTTTTGATACATTTTCTTATCTTTATATAGCTTTATCAAATTGATATAGCTTTTCTCATCAAATTCATCTATTTTGATTAAAATTTTACAGGCATTTATTTTATCATTTACAGTGGATTGACTATTATTTATGAGTTTTTCAAGATAAATCTTTATTTTTTCATTGAAAATTTCCCTTTGATAGATGACCCAATCTTCATATTCAATAGAGTCCGGAACGAAGAAATCTTTTAATAACTCATATTCGTCCTGCATCAAGGTATCTTTTATGTAGCTTTCATTAAGTTGAAGTATCTGATCATAATCAAAAAATAAATTTGAATCCTTGTTAACTTTAATAAGTGATCGCTTATCCGAATCAAATATATCAATCCCTAAAGATTTTCTAATATTATAAATAGCGTTTCTTAAATTTTTTTTACCTACCTCTTCATTGTTATCCGGCCAAAAGATTGAACAAAGCCTAATTCGGTCCATTTGGCCTTCAATCATAAGCATATAAAAGATAGCCTCTGCTTTTTTGAAAGGAAAAGTCACCGGCTGATCATCAATATACACTCTAGGGTATCCGATTACATAAACTTTTAATTGTTTCATAACATCCCTTTGATACTATTTATTTTATCTAAAGTCTATTAGACTATATTGCACCCCATCTTACAAGTGAATTGTTGAAGTTCATATATTCATTTCTATTTTAACTTCTTGAAATGCCTTTAACGCTTGGTCTAAATCTTCCCTCGTATGTGCAGCTGAAATTTGAACTCTAATCCTAGCTTTTCCAACAGGAACAACCGGGTAATAAAAGCCAATAACATACACGCCCTTTTCTAGAAGCTTCTCAGCGATTTTTTGTGATAAAACAGCGTCTCCTAACATAATCGGAACAATCGGATGAATCCCTTCAATAATCTTATACCCTATTGAACTAATTGAATCTCTGAAATATTTCGTGTTGTCCGCAAGCTTATCTCTAAGCTCTGTGCTTTCACTTAACATCTTAAGCACCTCTAAGGATGCAGATACAATGGCCGGTGCTAACGTGTTCGAAAATAAGTAAGGTCGAGATCGTTGTCTCAATAATTCAATAATTTCCTTCTTACCGCTAGTATAACCTCCACTTGCTCCACCTAGTGCCTTGCCTAAAGTCCCTGTAATAATATCTACTCTATCCATCACATCATGAAATTCATGTGTTCCTCTGCCATTTTTACCTATGAACCCCACGGCATGACTATCATCCACCATGACTAAAGCATGATGTTTTTCTGCTAAATCGCAAATACCTGATAGATTTGCAATAATGCCATCCATCGAAAAAACGCCATCGGTGGCAATAATCTTAATTCTAGCGCCATCCTTGTCAGCTTGTATGAGCTGTTGCTCCAATGAGGCCATATCATTGTTATGATATCGATATCTCTTGGCTTTGCTTAATCTAACCCCATCGATAATACTGGCATGATTCAACTCATCACTTATGATCGCATCTTCGCTAGTTGTAATGGTTTCAAAAAGTCCTCCATTTGCATCATAACAAGAAGAGTACAATATCGTGTCATCTGTTTTTAGAAAATCCGTCAATTTGGATTCTAATTCCTTGTGCATCGTTTGTGTCCCACATATAAAACGAACGGATGACATGCCATATCCCCATAGGTCATAGCTCTTCAAAGCAGCACTTCTAATCCTTTCATTGTTTGATAATCCAAGATAATTATTAGCACACATATTTAATAAGTTATTTGACTTATCTGTGTTGATCCTGTTGCTTTGTGGTGTGGTGATAATTCTTTCGTTTTTCCATAATCCACTGTTCTTAATCTCTGAAAGTTGATCCTTATATATTGATTTGTAACTATCGTACATTCTTACTCCTCCTATGACCATTCTAAAATAACTTTTCCTGAATTTCCTGTTTTCATGATTTCAAAACCTTCTATAAAGTCTTTGTAATTGAAATGATGCGTAATCACGGATGATATATCCAATCCTGATTGAAGCATCGAATTCATCTTATACCACGTTTCATACATTTCTCTTCCATAAATCCCCTTGATTTGCAATCCATTGAAGACTACCTTGTTCCAATCAATAGCTGTTTCAGCCGTTTGTATACCAAGCATGGCAATTTTACCGCCATGAACCATCAAATCTATCATATCACTGAAAGCTTTGCCACTACCTGACATTTCAAGCCCCACATCAAATCCTTCATTCATGCCAAGCTCTTTTTCTATATCCTTTAAATCTTCTTTCAACACATTAACAATACGATCCGCACCTAGTTTTTTTGCTAAATCAAGTCGATACTGATTAACATCCGTCACAACAACATGTCTTGCCCCTGCATGTTTAACAATAGCTGCAGCCATAGCTCCAATTGGTCCTGCTCCCGTAATTAATACATCTTCACCTAATACATCAAAAGACAAGGCTGTATGTACTGCATTACCTAGAGGATCAAAAATACTGATGATATCTTTGGAGATATTTCCTTTCGGAACCCATATATTGGAAGCAGGAATGGTCGCATATTCCGAAAAAATACCCGTTCGATTGACGCCTACTCCTTTCGTATCCTTGCACAAATGTCTCCTTCCCGCTAAGCAATTTCTACATTTTCCGCATACAATGTGTCCTTCTCCCGTAACGATATCTCCAACTGATAATTCTATCACACCTTTTCCAAGTGATATAATTTCACCGACAAATTCATGTCCGGTTATCAAAGGCACTGGAATAGTTGCCTGAGACCACTCATCCCAATTGTAGATATGCACATCTGTCCCGCATATAGCCGTCTTAAGGATTTTAATTAAAACCTCTCCATACTGTGGTTCCGGGATGGGCACCCTCTCTAGCCAGAGTCCGGGTTCTGAATATTTTTTGACCAGAGCGTCCATTTTACTTTCCATAAAAACCTCCTGAGCCTTATCTTTTGAGAATATAATACACTATTTTTGTATTTTATTCAATGACGTTTTTGTTTTTTGTATTAAATTAATGGACAGAAAGAAGTGTAATTTTTGACAATTAGTGGTATAATAGGATTAGTTAGAAATACATGTCAGCTTTCAATTCTTTTAATGAACGAAATCAAGAGCTTTGATTGTCTGAAAATTACAACAAGTCGTTGTAAAGAGGAAACGAATTTTCATCAAAATGAAATAACAAAAAAGCGACGCCTTAATTATAAGGGTCGCATTTTTTATTTTTGCTCAAATAGATAAAATAGGATAGGTACACCCTTAACGATAACATGATTATTGGATACAACTAAAACCTGACCATTGAACTCATTGATGAATTCACCGTCAATTCTAGGTGTTTCAAAATACCCTAGACTTTTCCAATCCAACGTGATATCACCTACATAATCTCCAAAGCTAAAGATTCCGATTAACCATCTATTGCCTTGTTTATAAGAAGCTAAAACAACTTCCTTTTGAGGACAATCATGTATTCTGTACCTGCCCTCGGAGAAAATAACATCCTTTTTTAGACCACTTAATCGCTTTAGGGTTTTATAAAAATCATTTGAAGCTTCCTGATGTGAAATAGCATCTTTATCAAAAAGTGACGGGAGCTTTGATTCGTTTGATTCTTGACCTGCATATAGCAGCGTCATCCCCTTTTCAAAAAACATAAAAGCCGTCAGATTCTCAAGCTTTCTCTTGTCTTTGACTAATCCAGCTATTCGTGGCTGGTCGTGATTCTCAAGAAATCTTAATTTAACATAATTATCCGGATAGATTGCTTCTTGATGTCTTTTCAGAATTAATGCTTCTTCGAGTGGTATTTGAGAGGAAATATACTTTATAAGCTTATCATGCGTGTCATAATCATAACAAACGTCAAAAACTGAATAGACTTCACTGTCAGAAGCAGCATAAAAGCCCATATTTCGCACTTGCTCAACAAAATGAGTGTGAACGGTTTCAGCCAACATGATTATTCCGGGATTTTTTTTCTTTAATCTGGCTCTAGCTTCTTTCCAAAATCCCATTGGAATCAATGGCGCTACATCACACCTAAATCCATCAATACCTAAGTCAGCCCAAAACTCAAGAGAAGTAATTTGATCTTCCCACAAGCTTTTATTGCTATAATCTAAATCGATAATATCCGACCAATCAGCAATCTTATTTCCAAAGTCGCCGTTTGGACCCTTAAAATAATACTCCGGGTGATGGTGTCTATAGACGCTATCATGTGATGTGTGATTAAATACGACATCTAACATGACCTCCATCTCTAGTTGATGTATCGCTTCTATGAGAAGTATAAATTCATCAATTGTTCCATACTCCGGATTTATCTCATTATAATCCTTAATAGAATAAGGACACCCCAAACTCCCTTTCTTATTCAGCTGACCTATAGATTGAACCGGCATAAACCATATCATATCAACACCTAACGATTTTATTCGATTCAAATCCTTTAAAACGCCCTGGAAGTTTCCCTCTTCAGTATGATTTCTAACATATATTTCATAAATTATTTTATTTCTCAATAATATAGGTGTGTCTTTTGCCATAAGAACTCCTTTTACTCATCGATGAACCTTCTTTTCTTTCATTAAATTGTTTTACAGGACTCTGGCTTCTCCTCTATAGACGATTCCTCTAGACCCGATAACCGTTAATATTTCGCCATCTTCGATGATTTCTGTAGCTCGAGTAGCACCCACAACTACCTCTATGCCTAAATTCATGCACACGATAAATGCATGGGAAGTTAATCCGCCTTCCTCCGTGATAACGGCAGATGCTTTTTCCATTAAAGGAACAAGATCACGGTCTGTAACCGGCACTACCAGAATATCCCCTTCATTAAATCTTTCACTTAGGTCTTCATAGTATCTTCCTACGCAAGCTTTTCCGACTACGGTGCGTTTTCCGACTCCGACTTTTTTATAAAGTAATTCACTGACTACATGTACCTTAAGTAAATTGGTGCTTCCTGCTACCCCCACCGGCACTCCGGCAGTAATGACCACCAAATCTCCGTAACCAATATAACCACGTTCCAGAGCCTTTTGAACAGAATAATCAATCACTTCATCCGTCGCATTCAGTTTAACGGTCTTCACAGGATGAACTCCCCAAACCAAGGATAATTTTCTCATAACACGGTCAGAATGTGTGGCAGCAATAATAGGAGCCTTTGGTCTAAATTTAGAAACAGAGATAGCGGTATATCCTGAAGCAGTAGCTGTTATGATAGCCGCCGCATTCAAATTAAACGCTGTTCTGCAAGTAGAGAGACTTATGGCATTAGTAATGGTATTGTCTACACTCATATTTCTTGTTCTGAACAGTTCGTCATAGTTTAATGAATCTTCAATTTTTTGAGCAATATCCGACATTGTCCTCACAGATTCAATCGGATACTTTCCTGCAGCCGTCTCTCCTGAAAGCATGATGGCATCTGAACCCTCAAAAATTGCAGTCGCTACGTCGCTGACCTCAGCTCTGGTGGGTCTTGGATTTCTCATCATAGAATCTAGCATTTGAGTTGCCGTTATGACAGGCTTCCCGGCCTGATTACATTTTTCAATCATCATTTTTTGAGCCAAAGGGACTTCCTCAGCAGGTATTTCTACACCCAAATCCCCTCTCGCAACCATGATGCCGTCAGATACTCTGATGATTTCGTCAATATTGTTAACCCCTTCACGGTTTTCAATTTTTGAAATAATCTGAATATGATCAGCGCCTTTATTTTCCAATACCTTCCTAATGGACAGGACATCATCGGCTTTTCTAATAAAAGAAGCCGCAATAAAATCAATATCCTGCTCAATGCCAAAATGAATATCATCTATATCCTTCTGTGTTAATGGCGGAAGATTGATTTTGACATTTGGTATGTTTACCCCTTTTTTGTTTTTAACCGTTCCGGGATTATTGACAATGCATTTCAAATCCGTCCCATTAATGACTTCAACCACCGACAAGCTAATGAGTCCATCATCAATTAATATGACATCTTTAATCTGGAGATCTTTAGCAATCCTTGGATAGTTGACCATAATCAAATCGTCATTTCCAAGTACTTCTCTTGATGTAACTATGACTTCTGAATCTTTTTCCAGCTCAATCGCTCCATTCTCAAAATCACCGGTTCTGATTTCAGGTCCTTTAGTGTCTAACATAATCGCAACAGGCCTATCAAGTTTTTCCCTAATCTCTTTAATCATATTTATACGATTAAGATGTTCCGGATGAGTACCATGCGAAAAATTCAGTCGAGCCACGTTCAATCCTTTCAGCATAAGTTCTGTAAGTATCTCTTTTGAATCTGAGGCCGGCCCCAGCGTACAAACTATTTTTGTCTTTCTCATTTTATCCTCCAATGGAATCAATTATTATGAAACTAAGTCCATCCTATATGGACAATATTTTAGCCAATTCATATGTCTCTTGGTCAAATTCTTTTTCTATCTGAAGCGCTTCTCCTATGTCCATTGAGAAAATTTGGCCGTCTCTGGTTCCAATAACAACGTTAGTTATGCCATTCATTAAAGTGTGGACAGCCTTTGCTCCCATTTTCGAACCAATAATTCGGTCGAAAGCAGATGGTGTGCCACCCCTTTGAATGTATCCTAAGACAGTGCATCGGACAGATAGTCCGGTGCTACATACAATTTGGTCTCTCAGCGAGTAAGCATTTCCCGCTCCTTCAGCAAGTATGATAATGCTATGCTTTTTTCCTCTTGCATTGCCACGCATAATAATATCGCAAATTTCTTCATTTGAAATAGGTGCTTCGGGTATCACAACCACTTCAGCTCCCCCGGCAAGGCCTGCATATAAAGCCAGATCACCACATCGTCTTCCCATGACCTCCACTACATTTGTCCTCTCATGAGAGGAAGAGGTGTCTCTGATTTTTCCAATTGCATCCAAAATGGTGTTAAGCGCTGTATTAAAGCCTAGCGTATATTGTGTGTATGGCAAATCATTGTCAATCGTTCCCGGAATACCTGCTGTCAAGACACCTGCCTCACTCAGCTTTCTTGCTCCCTTAAAAGATCCATCTCCTCCAATTACAACAAGTCCCTCAATTTCACGATAGCGAAGTGTATCCAGAGCCTTCTGAAATCCAGATTCCTGCATAAACTCCTCACATCTGGCCGTTCCAAGTATTGTGCCTCCCCTATGAATAATGTCCGCTACAGAAGATAAATCCATCGCCTTCATTTCATTTTCTATTAACCCTTTATAGCCCCTATATATTCCCATGACTTCAATATTGTTGTAAATGGAATATCTAACAACGGCTCTAATCGCCGCATTCATACCAGGAGCATCTCCTCCGCTTGTTAAAACACCTATTCTTCGCATATTTTCCTCCTGAAAGGGATTAAATTTGTCCCGATATACTCGCAACCCGTCCCTATATTATACCATGTTTTTTTGTAATAGAAAAGATGATTATTACCCATTCAATTTATCTTTTAAAACAACGTTCTCGTCACCTAACCGTTCTTTAAATTCTACTAGCATGAGTTGATTTGTAATGTCAACATTATACCGTGCCGGCAATTTATAGACTTTTTTGTTGTTTTCAAGATATACAAAAACTTCATTGACTCCTTGATATTTTTCTGCAATTTCTAGGATCTCTTTTTTTATACCTTCGATATTGTGATGGTTTCCGATTTTGAGGTATAAAACACTGTTTAACTCTTTATTAAGCAACGAAATTTTTTCAGAAATCATCTTTGGAGCTTCCTCTTCGCTAAAGCTTAGCTTTCCGTGAATGATAACCATATTATCAATTTCTATGATTTCTCTATATTTTTCATATATCTGAGGAAATATTATAATCTCAATTTCTCCATAAAAATCTTCTATTGTCATAAAGCACATCAAATTGTTGTTTCTTGTGATTTTATTTTGCTTGGCAACAATCATGCCTCCGACAACCACCTTCGACCCGTCATAAATCAATGGATTCCTAACAGTTGGTTCATTTAAATATTCTTCAATTTGAGAATAATTTAGAGTCACTGTTCTATTGATGATTTCTTCAAACTCAGAAAGAGGATGTCCGCTAACATAAATTCCTAGCATCTCCTTCTCCATCAAAAGTTTAATGCGATCCTCAAACTCTCTCAATTCAGGCAAAAACTCATTTTCAAAGTCTGAATCAAAAGCTTGATGATCAAAGAGTGAAACTTGACCTTTTAGTCTATTTTTCTTTTCCCTTTGAACGCTATCGATGGTATTCTCATAAATAGCCATCAGTTGAGATCTTTTGACATGAAGAGAATCGAAAGCTCCGCCTTTGATTAGAGATTCAATTTGTCGTTTATTTAAGACCATGGTATCTACCTTGTTGCAAAAATCCGAAAACGTCTTGAAGCGTCCATCTTTTTTTCTAGCGGCAACAATATTGTCTATCGCACCACTACCTACATTTTTCACTGCAGCTAAACCAAATCTAATACTATTATCCTTAACAATAAATTTAGACTCACTTTCATTAATGTCCGGGGGCAATACTTCAATTCCCAATCTTTTACATTCTCTTATATAAGTTGATACGGATCCTGCACTATTCATCATAGAAGATATTTGTGCCGCCATAAATTCAACCGGATAATAGGTTTTTAGCCACGCTGTATGATAAGCCAACGCTGAATAAGCAGCTGAATGTGATTTGTTGAAGGCATAGTTTGCAAAATCAATCATCAAGTCATATATTTTATTGGCCTCTTTTTCTGAAACGCCATTGGCGATGGCACCTGAAATTTCAACCTTGCCTTCGTCATCTAGTTTTCCGTAAATAAAGTATTGACGTTCTCTTTCCATCTCCTTCATTTTTTTCTTGCTCATAGCGCGTCTTACCAAATCTGATCTTCCTAATGAAAATCCCCCGATATCTCTTACTATCTGCATTACCTGCTCCTGATAAACCATACAGCCATAGGTGATTTCTAGAATATCCTTCAATTTCGGATGAATATATGCAATGTGATTTTTATCATTTTTGTTTTTGATATAGGTAGGAATCTGTTGCATGGGTCCCGGTCTGTATAGAGCATTAGCCGCAACAATATTCTCAAAATGGTCAGGCTTCATTTCTTTTAATATGGCTCTCATACCTGAGCTTTCAAATTGAAAAATACCTAAAGTCTCTCCCTTTGAAAAGAGTTCATAAATATTAGGGTCATCATACTCGCAATTTTCAAAGCTCACTTCTGTATTTCTGTTTTTCTGAACAAGATCAATGGCATCTCTGATAACCGTTAGCGTTCTTAGTCCTAGAAAATCCATTTTCAAGAGTCCCAGCTCTTCAAGCTCGATCATATTGAACTGCGTCACAATGACGTCCTTGCTTCTAGATAAAGGCACGTAATCCGTAATCGGTAGCTTCGAAATAACCACACCGGCAGCATGAGTTGAAGTATGTCTTGGCAAGCCTTCTACTTTCCTAGCAATGTCAATCAACTCCTTGACATCATCATCTCTATCATAAAGCTCTTGAAGCTCTTTGCTTTTTTCTAAAGCTGATTTGATAGTAATGCCCAACTCCGTCGGAATCTTTTTTGCAATCAGGTCGACATCACTATAAGGTATATTCATTGCGCGTCCTACATCCCTAATAGCTCCTCGTGCCGCCATGGTTCCAAAAGTAACAATTTGAGCAACTTTATCGCTACCATACTTCTGAACGACGTAATCGATAACTTCTTCTCTCCTTTCATAGCAAAAGTCAATGTCAATATCCGGCATCGATATTCTCTCAGGGTTCAAAAATCTTTCGAAAATGAGATTGAATTTTAGTGGGTCTATATCTGTAATTTTCAATGCATACGCTACCAAGCTTCCTACCGCCGAGCCTCTACCTGGGCCAACCATAATTTTATTGTCCTTTGCATATTTTATAAAATCCCAGACAATCAAAAAATAATCCACATATCCCATGCTGCGAATGACTTCTAGCTCATATTCTATCCTTTGAAATATCTTATCATTAAGCTTAGGGTAGCGTTCCTTTAATCCTTCATAACACAATTTTTCAAGATATTTTTCATTCTTATATCCGTCAGGAGAGACAAATGACGGAAGATGTACTGTGTCAAAGTCGAGCTCTACATGGCATCTTTCACTTATTTTGACTGTGTTTTTTGCAGCTTCCTCCATTCCCGGAAATTCCTTCATCATCTCTTCATAAGACTTAAGATAAAAGGCATCCGTCGGAAATCGCATTCGGTCTTGATCATTCATAGTTTTGCCCGTTTGAATACATAACAAGACCTCGTGAAATTTGGAGTCTTCTTTATTGATGTAGTGAACATCATTTGTCATCACAAGAGGAATATGATACTGTTTAGATATCTCCTGTAAGTATTGGTTGACCTTGATTTGTTCTGGCATACCGTGATTTTGCAATTCAAGATAAAAATTGTTTTTGCCAAATATTTGCTTATATTCCAATGCTTTTTCTATGGCTTTTTCTTGATTCCCTTCCATCAAAAACGTCTGAATTTCACCCGCAAGGCAAGCGCTCAGAACGATTAACCCTTCGCTGTGTTCCTTTAAAACAGCTATGTCAACGCGAGGCTTATAATAAAAGCCCTCCACATATCCCTTGGAGACAATCTTAATTAAATTATTGTACCCTTTTTGATTTTCAGCCAACAAGACAAGATGGTATTGGTTTTTATCTCTGACAGGGTCTTTATCTGCCATTGTTCTTGAAGCAATATAAACTTCACAGCCAATAATTGGGTTAATATTGTATTTCTTTGCCTCTTTATAAAATTGTACTACGCCATGCATATTTCCATGGTCAGTAATAGCAATGCTTTTCATGCCCATTGAAGCTGCTTTTTCTATCAATTTTTTGATTCTTGCAACCCCATCAAGCAGACTATATTCTGTATGGACATGTAAGTGTACAAATCGATTTGTTTCCATAACAACTCCAATTTTTTAAATAGATTATAACATATATTTCTCTCAATGTTTAGTTCCGAGTGATGACTTTACGCTTACAGTATTTTTTATTGATAAGTTTCAGTTAAACTGATATGATATAACTATTATTTCAGACAAAGGAGTCAATATGATAGAAGAAGTCAGTGCCGGAGGCATCGTTGTTTTCGGAAATTCTATTTTATTGTTGCGAAAATTTAATGGTGATTATGTCCTGCCCAAGGGCCGTGTTGAAAAAAACGAATCAATAAATAATGCAGCGGTAAGAGAAGTTTTTGAAGAAAGCGGGTCCAGAGTCAATATAGTAAAATATTTAGATAAAATTACATATGAATTTATTCGTAATTCTAATAAAGAAAAAAAAGTCAGGAAAATCGTTCATTTCTTTTTAATGAACGCAAGAGATATGAATTGTCGTCCCCAAAAAAGCGAAGGCTTCGTTTCAGTTTCATTTTTCCCTTTTGACCGCGCTATTCAGCTCGCGAGATATGATGATGAACGAAGAATCCTAAAAAAAGCGGTGGAAGACATTTCGTTTTATGAATAATAACTAGAGAGGATAAAATGTCATTTTCATCAAATGTTAAAAATGAAATCTGTAGAAGTGTTGTATCTAACCACTGTTGCATAGAAGCTGAGCTTGCCGCTATCACCAGAACCTCCGGGACAATTTTTCTCAAAGGCACCAGTGGCATTTCAATCGAATACACAACTGAAAATGCAGCTGTGGCACGTCGTATTTATAGTCTTTTGAAAGATGCCTATCACGATACGGTACAGGTTGAAGTACGCAAAACTAATAAACTAAAAAAAGGAAACAGTTACAAAATTAAATTTAATGGTGATTCTGAAGAGTTGTTGAGAGATATGGGATTGTTGAATGCGCTTGAAATGAATCCCTTTGATTTAGATTCGGGAATACCTTTTCCTATGTTGGAAAAGGAATGTTGTAAGAGAGCCTACATTAAAGGTGCTTTTTTAGGAAGTGGTTCAATTTCAGACCCAGACAAAAGCTATCATCTAGAATTTGTTAATAATAATGAAAAACACGCTCAGGATTTATCTAACTTGTTGACTAACTATCATCTTAAAGTTAAAATAATAACAAGAAAGAATTATTTCATAAACTATATAAAAGATAGTGAACAAATTGTAGACTTATTAAATATTATTGGCGCGTATAATTCTTTACTCGAAATCGAAAACATTCGAATAATTAAAGACATGCGCAACAATATCAACCGAGTCATTAACTGTGAAACCGCTAACCTTTCTAAAACAGTTGATGCCGCAGTCAGACAAATGCATAGCATTAAAATAATCAATCGCACAATAGGTTTAGACAAGTTGCCGGAGCATCTTAAAATACTTGCTCAATTGAGGTTCGACAACGCAGAAGCAAGCCTCATCGAGCTTGGACAAATGCTAAATCCCCCTTTAGGAAAATCCGGTGTTAATCATCGTCTGCGAAAAATTGATGCCATCGCTTCAAAAATTTTAGAAGAGGAGAAAGAAAATAATGACCACTAGAAAATACCTCATTAAAAACACAATTGGATTACATGCGCGCCCCGCTGCACTTTTTGTGAAACAGGCTGCCGGATATGAATCCTCCATAAAAGTCTTAAAAGACAACAAAACGGCTGATGCTAAAAGCATCATCAGTATTATGGCTCTCGGGGCTGTAAAAGGATCTGAAATCACAATAACGGCTGATGGAAAAGATGAAGAACTGGCTATTGAAGCATTAATTCAGCTACTTGATTCATTCGCGGATTAATTCCTTTTAAACAAGCCTGATGCTTTATAATTTATAATCCTCTCCGCAATTTTTTCTGCGTTGTGGCGCACATAGTTTTTCTCAATATCAAGAAAATTATCCTTAATAATCTTGATATTTTTGTTTTTCAAATAAGCCTCTTGTTCTTCATCTAAAAGTATTTGTCTTGAATTTTGAGCCCCATACAAATTTTGAATCTCTTCATCAACAATTTCATCGTTTACCACGATATAATCAATTCTTAACTGATTTGAGTGCCGAAATATAGCTTCAAGGTGATCTCTAACATTATAGTCATCCGTCTCGCCGCTTTGCGTCATTAAATTGCAAATGTAAAAAACTTTTGCCTTAGATTTACTAATAAGCTCTGGGATATCATCCACAAGCAAGTTAGGAATGATGCTTGTATACAAGCTTCCCGGACCTATCAAAATGATATCAGCCTCTTCAATCGACTTGATGGTTTCACTTAAAGGCTCACAAAAATTTGGAACAAGATTGATTTTTTTAATTCTGTCGCCGGTTTTCTTAACGTACTCCGGAATGGTATTTTCGCCGAATATACTGTCGCCACTTTCAAGCTCAGCTACTAAATTGGTGTCCTCAAGTGTCATTGGCAATACTTGACCTTTAATTTTAAAAATATTTCCTAATTCCTTTAAAGCATGTTCAAAATCACCATATATCTCATTCATAGCTGCAATAAATAGGTTTCCAAAGCTTTGACCTTTTAGATAGCCCGCTCTAAAACGATGTTGCATTAAGCTCTCTATAATAGGTGGCGTGTCCGCCAAGGAAATAATACAGTTTCTAATATCCCCCGGCGGCAACATGCCTAAATCCTCTCTTAAAACGCCCGATCCTCCACCATCATCCGCAACCGTTACAACGGCTGTTATATTGTCGGTTTCTTTTTTTAAGCCTCTTAGAATAATGGACAAGCCTGTCCCTCCTCCAAGAATAACGACTTTTTTATTTTCTTTTCCTGCTATCATTCGTTGCAGCACTCTCCCTCAATATCTCCGTGCTTATAATACATATCTTCATCATGAAAATTCTTATTTGCCAACTGAAAACCTAATTCTTTATATAAATCAATTCGTTCTTTTGATGGTTTGGCATAAATGCCTTGAGCGCCCATATCAGATGCCTTGCGAATCATTAATCTCAATGCCAAGTCATAAATTTCAATGTTTTTGTCTTCTTCTTCAATCCAGATTCCCGTAATTTGAAACAAGCCGTTCACAAGCTCTAATCTTCCGTAGGCCATAGGTTTTTTATTGTCAAAAACAACTAAATTATAGCTAAACATATTCTTAAAATCAGCCCTATCAAAGCAATCCTTGCCTTGAGTTATTAGAGCGTCTAATACTTCACTCCGTTCATCAAATCTGTACCATTTACTTTTTATCATATTTCCTCCATTATTTACTTGATTTATTAAAATAGATGTGGTATATTAAATCAAA
The DNA here is from genome assembly GCA_016938195.1 of Tissierellales bacterium. Classification (GTDB taxonomy): domain Bacteria; phylum Bacillota; class Clostridia; order Tissierellales; family Dethiosulfatibacteraceae; genus JAFGVC01. The sequence goes on from JAFGVC010000052.1 coordinate 16,321, forward strand.
ACAACGTTATTTTTTTAACAATCTCTGAGCTTAAGGTTAGTCTGAAGGCAAGGAAGTCATCCTGTTAATTTTATAAAGGGATTTATTCCTTCATAATTTTAACACACAAATCGTCTTTCATCCACAAGATGTTTTTGGAATGATATCCTTACTGACAATGAGTAAGGATTTTTATTTGGAGGAGCACTTTATGAACAGAATAGGCGTCATAGGAATAATTGTAGAAGATTTATCCGCTACAAACAAAATTAATGAAATATTGCATGCTTATAGTCACATCATTATAGGTAGAATGGGACTCCCTTACAAAAATAGGAGCATCAGTGTCATTTCTCTGATTGTTGATGGCACTACAGATGAGATTGGTGCTCTAAGCGGCAAGCTCGGATCATTAAAAGGTGTCACTGTCAAAAGCGCCTTGACAAAAAATTCGTATATCGATTAATATGGAGGAAACTATGAAAAAACCAATACTTATTATAATCATCGTATTGATATCAATCTTATCACTTAACGGTTGTACAACTGAGGTAGCCCCAACAACGGCATTGGAGCCAGCGAAAGTCACAATAGCCGGACTAAAAGGTCCAACCTCAATGGGCATGATTAAAATGATTGACGAAAATAAATTAAACAGCGAAAATTATAGTGTAGAATATTTTTCTGAAAGCGCACCTGAGAATTTAACTGGCAAGATTATCAGTGGTGAGATTCAAATAGCAGCCGTACCAACAAATCTTGCTTCTGTTTTATACAATAAAACAGACGGGAAAATTCAATTTTTAGCTTTAAATACGCTAGGTGTTATACATATAGTCGGATCCGCTGAAATTGATAATTTGGCCGATCTAAAAAATGAAACACTTTATATTAGCGGAAAAGGATCAACACCTGATTATGCCATAAACTATATGCTAAAACAAAATGGCCTTTCCGATTTCGTGTCGCTTGAATTTTTTCCAGATCATGCTTCATTGGCACAAGCCGTAGTGGCTAAGGATGCAAAATTAGCTGTTTTACCCCAGCCTTTTGTAACTCAAGTATTGATGCAGTCAGAGGATGTTAAGTTATTGATTGATCTCAATGAAGAGTGGGCTCACGCGTCGGAAGGCAAAAGTTTGCTTGCCATGGGTTGTCTCATTGTCAACAAGGAATTTGCGGAGAATAATAAGGAATTCGTTAAAGAATTTTTAACGGAGTACGAGCTTTCAGTCAATTGGGTTAATGAGAATCCTGTAGAAGCTGGCATATTGGTTGAAAAACATGGCATCCTACCAAACAGCAAGCTTGCCACTGCCGCAATACCCTATAGTGCAATTGTTTATCAATCAGCCTCTGATTCAAAGACAGAAGTCAATAACTTCTTGGAAATACTGATGAACTTTAACCCAAGTTCAGTGGGAGGAGCTTTACCGGATGAGGATTTCTATTTTTCAGAATAAGAAAAACACTTTTTTCGGGATTTTCATATGGCTTATCATTTGGGAGATAGCTTATTTGGCAATCAGCCAAGACATTTATCTCCCTTCTCCTTTCAGCGTCTTGATATCAATGATAGATATTATTCAAGAAAAAGAATTTTATCGAATCATTGTGATGACTTCTTATCGTGTTTGCTTAAGCTTTTTTCTCTCAGTATTGCTCGGACTTGCAACCGGTCTGATATGTGGCTTAAATCAAAAAATATTTGAAATATTTGAACCGCTTGTCATTTTAATTCGTTCAACGCCCGTTATCTCCATAATAATTCTCGCAATCATTTGGTTCAAATCCTCCTACTCTCCTGTTTTTACCGGTTTTCTAATGTGCTTTCCAGTTATATGGACAAATATGGTTCAGGGAATCAGAAGCACAGATACCCGATTACTTGAAATGTGCCAAATTTACGAAATCAGCTTTTTATCTAAACTTCGACATGTCTATTTGCCATCAGCGCTTCCGTTTATTTTCTCTGGCTTTAGCACTGCTTTAGGTTTAACTTGGAAAGTTGTTGCCGCTGCTGAGGTTTTATCTTTACCAAAATATGGTATTGGCAGCAAACTTCATGATTCAAAGGCTTATCTTGAAATTCCACAATTATTTGCATGGACAACCATCATTATTTTATTAAGCTTTATTTTTGAATTTATATTAACTAGAATTTTTGCTAAAAACTACGCTTATCAGTACAAAGAAGATTGAGGAGATTACTGTGATTAAAATTAGTCATCTTTATAAAAAATTTGACGACAAAAAAATATTCGACGATTTTTCATTGGAGATTCCGGAAAAAAAAATTACTAGTATATTAGGCCCTTCCGGCATTGGAAAAAGTACTTTATTAAAAGTATTAAGTGGTCTTTCCTCTTTTGAATCAGGTGAAATAATTGGCATCTCAGATAAGAAAATCTCATTTATTTTCCAAGAAACTCGATTGATTCCATGGTTAACAGTTGAAGAAAATATCGAATTTGTCTTGAAATCTCAGTATAAAGACGGAGAAAAAATAAAACTTATTTCACAAAGCATTCTTAATCTTGTTGAACTGATACCGTCAAAAAAACTTTATCCGAAAGAACTCAGTGGAGGAATGAAACAACGTGTGTCTCTTGCTCGTGCCTTTGCGTACCCCTCTGATATTCTTTTAATGGATGAACCCTTTCAAGGACTTGATTTGAGACTTAAAGAGTCAATTTTGAATTCATTTATAAAGCTATGGCATTCAAATAATAAAACTGTCATTTTTGTAACACATGATATTGATGAGGCACTGTTGCTGTCGCATCAAATCTATATGATTGGACAAGAACCTCTAAAAGTCATTTATCATGAATCCTTCGAAAAAGAACTCTCATTAAGATCAATGCACAATCAAGAGCATATACTATCAAAACAAAAAATGCTGTCTCAAATCACAGGCTAACACAGCAGGAAAAAATATTATCCTAGTGGATTCATATTTTATGTATTGATTTTAGTGCAATTTTTTGTTATAATCCTTAACTATATATTGAAAACAAGAGGTGACTAACAATGAAATTAAAAGTATCTGAAGCTGTCATAGCATGTTTAGAGCTTGAAGGTGTTGATACTGTCTTCGGACATCCCGGCGGAGCTGTTTTGCCTATTTACGAAGCTTTGAGAACGTCAAACATTCAACATGTACTTGTCAAAAACGAACAATCTTCAGCTCATATGGCCAACGGCTATGGGCGTGCGAAGGATTCTGTCGGTGTATGCCTTGCGACTTCAGGCCCTGGCGCTACCAATCTAATCACCGGTATAGCTACCGCATATATGGATTCTATTCCTCTCATTGCTATTACAGGCCAAGTCAATTCTAAAAAAATTGGTACTGATCTCTTTCAAGAAGCAGATGTTATAGGATCAACAGAACCTTTTACTAAAAATAATTATCTAATCAAAAACAAAAATGATATTCCTAGAGTGTTTAAAGAAGCTTTTCATATAGCCAATACCGGAAGAAAAGGCCCTGTGCTCATAGATATTCCAAGAGATATTCAAGACGAAATTATTGATTTTGAATATCCTGAAACAGTTGAAATCAGAGGTTATAAGCCTACCTTATCAGGCCATTCAAGACAAATAGCAAAGGCGGTCAAAAAAATCAATGAAGCCACACAACCCATAATATGTGTGGGTGGTGGTATAGGTTCTGCAAATTGCAGAGAAGAATTATACGACTTTGTCATGAAAACCAAAATTCCAGTTGTATGCACATTGATGGGTGTAGATAGTTTCCCAAATGACTCTGAATATTTTGCAGGTCTTCTCGGGAGCCACGGTTACCCTTTTGTCAATGATGCCATGAATAAAGCTGATCTCATAATAGTCATCGGAGCCCGTTTTACTGACCGATCTACTGCAGTCATCAGCGGGAAAAATACTCATCAGCATATTGTTCATATCGATATTGATCCCGCTGAAATCGGGAAAAATATCAAAACACAAACGCCCATTGTAGGAGATGCTCGATTAATTCTTGAAGAGCTATCTCAGAATGATTACAGCTTAGATATCAAAAAATGGACTGACAATATCAAGTATTCTAGAAAAACCTATATGGAAGAGACACTATCCAAAGTTTGGCCCTTGGAAGGCACTAATCCCTTCCGATTAATTAAAGCTGTCTCAGATTATTCAACCGGAAAATCTTTATTAACTTCAGATGTTGGACAAAATCAAATTTGGGCTTCACATTATTACATCGCTAATCAAGAGCGACGATATTTAACCTCCGGAGGATTGGCCCCCATGGGTTATAGTCTTCCCGCCGCTATAGGTGCAAGATTTGCCTTAAGGGATGATACAAAAGTAACGTCAGTCATGGGTGAAGGCGGTTTTCAGATGCTAATGGGTGAATTAGCCCTTGTAAAAGAATACAATCTTGATATAAAAGTCATCATCCTGAATAATAATCGATTAGGTATGGTTCGTGAGCTTCAGCTACATGCTTATAACAAGAATAGCTTTCACGGCGTAGATATTGCATTTAATCCGGATTTCATGAAATTAGCAGAGGCTTATGGCATTAAAGGCTATCAAATAAGAAATGATGATGATATTTCAGATGTGCTCTCACAAGCCTATGCGTCTGATGAGCCTTGCTTTATAGAATGTATTGTTCATCCAGATTTTCCGACGATGCCAAACGGGAGGTGGGAATGATGAAAAAGGAAAGACATGTATTATCAATTACAGTTGAAAACTATTCGGGTACCTTGAGTAAGGTTGCCGGTTTGTTCACTAGGAGAGGCTATAACATCGACACATTAAACGTTGCAGAAACAATGGACCCGGGAATATCAAGGATCACCGTTACCGTCACAGGAGATGAGGAAGTCTTAGAACAGATTACAAAGCAGCTCAACAAGTTGATTAATGTCATTAAAATCATTGATTTGACTGCCAAGCAATCTATCTTGAGAGAATTCATGTTTTTAAAAATAAACTGCAATAAAGAAAATCGTTCAGAGATAATCCAGCTTGCTACAGTTTTTAAAGGAAAAACAGTCGATGTCGCCGCAAAATCCATCACCATAGAGGTTACAGGAGATGAAGAAAAAAACAATGCTTTTATAGAGCTTATGCGTCCTTATGGCATCATAGAAATTGTAAGAACAGGTCTGACAGCAATAGAAAGAGGGTAGCCCCTCTTTCTTATTTTTTTTGGAGTTCCTTCATCCATAATGCCATCGACGCATCACTAGGCATTCTCCAATCACCTCTAGGCGAAAGACATACCGACCCAACCTTCGGCCCATCCGGAAGACAAGAACGTTTAAATTGCTGCGAAATAAATCTACGATAAAAGTTTCCAAGCCATTTTTTTATATATTCCGGTGAATAAATATCTGCAAAAGCCCTGCAAGCTATCAAATACATCTTTTGTGGACCAAATCCAAATCTTACCGTATTATATAGGAAAAAGTCATGCAATTCATAAGGTCCTATCAAATCTTCTGTCTTTTGACTGATATTTCCATCTTTGTCAGGAGGAAGTAATTCAGGACTTACCGGGGTATCGAGGACATCCATTAAAAGCCCTTTAGTCCTATCGTCCGAATCGTTTTCAGCGACCCATTCAACGACATATCGAACGAGTGTTTTTGGGACTCCGCTATTGACACCATACATAGACATATGATCCCCGTTATAGGTAGCCCATCCCATTGCAAGCTCAGATAAATCACCCGTACCAATAACAATCCCTTGGATTTGATTTGCTAAATCCATCAAAACTTGAGTTCTTTCTCTTGCTTGACTGTTTTCATAGGTAACATCATAGGTTTTTGTATCATGTCCAATATCTTTGAAGTGAAGCAAACATGCTTCCTTGATTGAAATTTCTTTAAAGGATGTTCCTAACGACTGAATTAATCCTACTGCATTGTTATAGGTTCTATCTGTTGTTCCAAATCCTGGCATTGTAACAGCAAGCACATCACTTCGATTGATTTTCATCTTATCACAGGTTTTTACAGCCACAAGCAATGCCAACGTTGAATCCAGCCCTCCTGATATGCCAATAATCATTTTATTCGAATGAATGTGATCCAATCTCTTAGCTAGGCCATTGACCTGGATATTGAATATCTCCTCGCATCTTCTAGTTCTTTCGTCATAGTCACTTGGCACAAAAGGATGCGGATTAAAAACTCTTTGAATATCCTCATTTTTTTCATGAATTGAGAAGAAAACAGGCCTAAATGTTCCTTTTTCCGAATCATGAAAGGTGTTGTTCTGTCTTCTGTCATGGACGATTATATCTAAATCGATATCCGCACAAATTAACTCGCCTTGAAATAAATATTTAGATGATTCCTTTAAAAGCTTTCCATTTTCTGATATCAAACAATGTCCCGCAAAAACAAGATCTGTACTGGATTCACCATAACCTGCAGAAGCATAAACATAACCCGCTATACATCTTGCAGATTGATTGACGACCAGATTTGTCCTATAATCCCCCTTTCCAACCAAGTCGTTAGAAGCCGATAGATTGAGAATTACAGTTGCTCCTCCTATTGATAAAGAACTGCTTGGAGGTATAGGTGCCCACAAATCCTCACATATTTCAATGCCTACTATCAATTCCTCGAGATTCTCGCACCTGAAAATTAAGTCAGTTCCAATATTTACATCAAATCCACAATATTTTATAGATTTGCTAATACACTTTTTACCGGATGCAAACCATCTTTTCTCATAAAACTCATTGTAATTTGGCAAAAAAGTCTTTGGTACAATCCCTATTACTTTTCCTTGATTGATTACAACCGCACAGTTGTATGTAATACCATCAACAACTATAGGGGCTCCAACAACAATGAACATTTCAAAATCTTTTGAATAATCCGCAATCTCTTTGATCGCATTCTCAGCTTCATCTGTTAGAATTTTTTGAAAAAAGAGATCTCCGCATGTATATCCGGTAATTGAAAGCTCCGGAAATGCCAAGATTTGTATGCCAAATTGATTTGCTTTTTCAATAGTTGACTTAATTTCATTTTTATTGTGATGGCAATCCGCCACCTTCAACTGAATATTGGCTGCTCCTGTTCTGATGTAATTGAATTTTTTCATCTTACCCTTCCTAATTTTATAATCTATATTCAAACTCTTACCTTGAATGAATGCTGTATCTATTGTATCATCATAAGTATATCATATTATCCCATGCTTGAAATCTTGAATTTATCGTTTTTTTTATGATTAATTGTGATATACTATAAAATATTTAGGAATAAGGAGGACTTATGGAAACAAGATATCTCAGAAATCTAACTACAATCAGTGAAGCAGATTTGAAGATACTTGCTTCAAGCAAAGTTCTAGTCGTTGGTTGTGGTGGTCTTGGCGGCTATATCATTGAAATGCTATCAAGAATTGGGATAGGTTATCTAACAATTATGGATCCGGATACCTTTGATGAAACAAATCTTAATCGTCAAATTTTATCTCATGTTTCAAACATAGGCAAGCCAAAGGTTGATGAGGCTGATAATCGCATCAAAATTGTAAATCCAAGTGTGCATGTCATAAAATATAAAGAAGCCCTCACAGAAGGTAATGCAGAAAAAATCATAAAAGGTCATCACATAGTCATGGATGCGGTGGACAATATCAGTACTCGACTTCTAATGGAAAAAATCTGTGAGGTCCAAAATATTCCTTTAATTCATGGTGCCATTGCTGGCTGGTATTTTCAAGTATCGGTTGTCATGCCGGGAGACAAAACTTTATCTAAAATTTACAGCGAAGCACATGAACACGGCATTGAATCAGCAATAGGAAACCCCTCTTTTATTCCGGCAGCTGCAGCCTCATTTCAAGTAAGTGAATGTATCAAAGTATTACTAAACAAAGAGATAGAGCTGCAAAAAAAACTTATGTATGCAGATTTATTACATAATACCTACCAAATATTCGAAATTTAGGAGCGTTAATCATGAAAATTAATATGAATCCAGTAAAGGGAATGCGGGATGTACTCCCTGAAGAAAAGGAAATACGAGATTATGTTGAGAAAATGATTGTTGAAACCTACAGAATCAATGGTTTTCAACCCATAGAAACACCTGTCGTTGAATCGATTGAGAACTTGCTTGGAAGTAAAGGTGGCGATAATTTAAAGCTCATTTACAAAATATTAAAACGCGGCAACAAGTTAACCCTCGACCAACCCAATTTAACAGAAAATGATATCGCAGAATTAGGATTAAGATACGATTTGACAATTCCTCTCAGCCGATTCTATTGCAATAATAGGAATCATTTACCTTCAGTATTTAAAGCCGTACAGGTCGGAAATGTTTTTAGGGCAGAAAGAGCTCAACGTGGAAGATATCGAAGCTTTAAACAATGTGACATCGACATCATCGGAGATGACTCAAGCAACGCTGAAATTGAATTATTAACAACGACGGCCAAAGCACTCAATCAATTGAATATAGAAAATTTTCAAATCAGAATTAACGATAGAAGAATACTCAGATCGGTTGTTCTTCACTGTGGCTTTAAAGAAGACGATTTCGAAAATGTATGCGTTATCTTAGACAAGCTTGATAAGATTGGTATAGAAGGTGTTCAGAAAGAACTGCAAGATAAAAAATACGAAACGACAAGCATCGTCAATATCATCAATGCATTGCAACAAATCAATTCAGCCGGACTACAAGTGTTGAGTGATTTTAATGTGGAAAAATCTGTTACTTCAAACATGGTTTATATTATGAATAATGTGGAAAAAATCGCTTCGGGTAAGTATGATATCGTCTTTGATTTTACGCTTGTTAGAGGCATGGGCTATTATACCGGACCTATTTTTGAAATTATATATAAGGATTTAGGCTATTCTATCGCAGGCGGTGGAAGATACGATGAAATGATTGGCAATTTTATCGGTGAAAATATTCCTGCTGTAGGTTTTTCAATTGGTTTTGAAAGACTAGTCAATCAAATGATTGAAGAAAAATACCAAGCCACTGATAACGAGAAACTCGTTTTTCTTTATGAACCCTCTGATAATATTGCAGAAGTCATTCTGCAAGCCGAGTTGCTAAGAAATCAAGGTTATTTGGTTTCCATCGTGCTTAAAGCTAAGAAAATTGGTAAACAACTTGATCAGTTCTCTAAAAACGGATTTAAAAAATTTGCTATCATCTCTCTTAACCAAGTAGAAATCAAATCGTTAGATTGAACTACGCAAAACTCAAAATTAGTGGTACAATAATGTTACAAATTAGTTATTCTAACTCTTGTATCAAAATATGAATAGTGGTGTGTTATGAAAAAAATAATGCTGTTTCTTCTGTGTTTAGTATTGTTGTCCGCTTGCTCTTCAGAAGTGATTATGGAATCTGAAAAATCTGTCAATGTAGAAGTTCAAATCCTCAAGCTGGAAACTTATCCGGAAAAACTAAGCTATACCGGCGTTGTTAAGTCAAGCCAGATAAAAAATTATGCTTTTAAATCCAGTGGATATTTGGAGCAATTATATGTCTCTGAATTTCAACAGGTTGAAAAAGGTGATGTATTGGCGTCACTGGATACAAAGGACATTGAATTTCAATTAGCTGCATCCAAAAATAATATGGATGCGGCTTATTCAATCTATCAAAAGGCCTTATCAGGAACTCAACAGGAAGATATTAATACAGCTGCTATTAATGTCGAGAAAGCTAGAGCTGTCTTTGATTATAATCAGGAAAATTTTATTAATCTATCAAAATTGTTTGATGAAGGAGTAATTTCACAATCTGCGCTTGATCAAGCTGCATTATCACTTGAAATATCTGACCAAGAACTCCAACAGAGCATCGAAATTTACAACAAAGCCGTTGAAGGAGCTAGTGATGAAGACATTCAATCGGCCTATTCACAATATCTTGCAGCTAGACAAGGTTATGAAGCCTATCAATCCCTGATTAATGACGCTACCCTCATGAGCGATGTGTCCGGAAAGGTGCTGAAAATATTGTTTGATGAATCTGAAATTGTACCTGCAGGATATCCGGTCGTTATTGTCAGTAGTCATAACATGACTATTGAAACAAGCGTTTCACAAAAAGATATCTATAAAATATCAAATGGCATGCCCTGTGAGATTATCATTGAGAATCAAAGATATACAGGTGAAATACAATCAATCAGTCAATCTCCAAATGAAAACTCTCTAACCTACCCCATTACAATACAATTATCGTCAGATGTGACAAATATTTTGAATGGCACAATCGTAAAAATCGATATTATCCTTAATGAAATTGAGGGAATCTGGCTAGACATAAAAAATATACTCAACGATGGAGATGATTATGTTTATATCGTTGAACAGGAGCGTGCGTTGAGAATACCCATACAAATAAGATCAATCAACAATGACAAGCTCCTAATTGAAGGGTTGAATCCTGAAGATATCCTTATTATAGGCGGACTTGATGTTATTAAAAATGGCAGCAAAATAAAAATAGTCGAATAGGTGTATATATGAGTTATTTAATTCGTTTTTCCGTTAAAAACAGGAAAGTCACGATTATTCTATCCATTATTTTAATGATTGCGGGTATTTTATCCTACCTTAATCTTCCACGTCAAGAAAACCCCGATGTAACAAGCCCTTCTGCTGTTATCACAACTATCTACCCAGGCGCTTCTGCAGAAGAAGTCGAAGAATTAATCACAAAAAAAATAGAGACTGAAATATCTCTTCTTGAAGGAATAGAAAGCATTGAATCTATTTCATCTGATAATGCGTCTATTGTTATTATAACTATCAACTATTCAGTCGATAAGGATAAACAATGGGACAATCTGGATAAAATTATCAACCGAATTAAACCTACATTACCAGAAGGCGCATTTATGCCAACTATTGATACTGAAAGTATGGTTGAAACTGCAGGGATGATTTTAGCCCTATATGGAAATGACTATTCGTATGAAAATCTTTCTGCCTATGCGGAAGATTTAAAGAAAGAATTAATAAATACTGAAGGCATAAAGAAGGTGGCCATTGAAGGTAGCCTCCAAAAGCAAATCTATATCAATATCCGTACCGACCTATTGAATCAAATGAGCCTCTCTATAGAAGATATCCACCAACTTCTTCTCATGCAAAACATTGAGATTCCTTCCGGATCCATCGATACCCATTCAGGAAAGATTGGCGTAAGCATTCCTGGATCTTTTGAAAATTTGAGAGATATCGAAAACATGGTCATTGATATATCGGAAAGCTTTGGAATTACAAGACTAAAGGATATTGCTGAAGTTACTATTGGGTATGATACTGAATCTAAAAAATTTGAATTCAACAAAGTTCCCGCTGTTCTCTTAACTGCTTATTTTAAAGACAACCAAAACATCATGAAGACAGGAAAAGAGATTGATGCTATTTTAAACAAAGCAACCGCTAATATGCCCGAATCAATGCATATTAAAAAAATAACCTATCAGCCTGATGATGTGTCTGCATCTGTAAATAAGTTTATAATAAATTTATTTCAAGGTGTATTTTTTGTACTTCTAGTCGTTTTAATTGGAATGGGGTGGAAAAACGCCGCTATTGTATCTACAGCGATGCCCTTTAGTATTTTAGTGACCTTCATCGCAATGAGACTCCTTCAAATAAACATTCATCAGATTTCAGTGGCCGCTCTCATCATCTCACTGGGAATTTTGGTGGATAATTCTATTGTCGTCACAGACGCTATTCAACACAAGATTGACGAAGGATACGATCCCGCCGAAGCTTCCAGCATAGGAGCTATTGAAACCTCAGCCCCTGTATTTTCATCAACCTTGACGACCGTTGCAGCATTTGCTCCTCTTGTCGTCCTTCCGGGCGAGGCTGGAGAATTTGCCAAATCTCTCCCTATCGTTGTCATTATCGCCTTGTCCGTTTCGTATGTTTCTGCGATGCTTCTGGTCCCTGCAATCACAAGTATTGTATTGGATAAATCAAAAAAAAGCCTCGTCAAAAACAATTACTTGAAAAATATATTCAAAAATGCACTCCTCAAAACTTTAAAGCACAGCGTGCTTACACTTATTCTTGTATTCTCTTTTTTCATTATTTCTGTAGGCGTTGGTTTGTATTTTTTGCCAATTGAAATCTTTCCTTATGCGGATAAAAATTACCTGTATATCGAAACTGAAAATGAAAAAAAAGGGGATATCGATCACACCGAACAACTGGTACAAAAGCTTTATACCTTACTTGAAGAAGAGCAAAGCATTACATCCTATATTGCAGCAATCGGAGGATATTTGCCAAAATTTTATTTGACAGTTCCCCCAGGTACCGATGCAGAACACAGCGCACAAATTTTAGCCACATTTTCATTAAATGAATCCTTTCCTACTAATGAAGCTTATGCCATCTTTTTAGACCAAAAGCTTAATGCTCAAATAACCGGTGGAAAAATCAATGTTGCATTGCCTGCTATCACAGCTCCAACAGCCGATGTAGAGGTTATTTTATTTGGCGACGAGAAAAACAGTCTCTACGAATACGCAGAGAATCTGATGTCCAAAATATCAAGTCTTGAAAGTATTGAAAAAGTAGAAAACAACATCCCCCGAACCGCTTATAAGTATGAATTGGTAATTGATGATGATTTGTCAACCGTTGTCGGTCTGACAAAATATGATATCCAAAGACAAGTTAATATGGCCTTGAACGGCATTAAATCTTCTACTCTAACTACACCTACCAAAGAATATGAAATCTACTTGCAATCGGATATTAAATCAATCACTGACCTTGAAAACCTAATGATAAAATCTTCTTTAACCGGACAAAAAATATTGCTGAAGCAAGTATCCCAAATGGGATTAACACTTCAGACACCTCTTGTTTATCGGTATAGTCGAAAGCCTTCTGTCACAATTAAAGCACAGGTTGCACAAAACTACAATGTTCAATCATCACAAAGTCATATTGAAGATTTGATAAACGACTCTTTGACGGAAGATGGACTTGTCGTCAATTTTAAAGGAGAAAAAGAAACCATTAATAAATACCTTGGCGGCATAGCCGAAGCTGCTTTATATGCTTTGGCAGCAATTTATATTATTCTATTGCTCCAATTCAAATCCTCGAGACAGTCCTTGATTATTCTATTGACCGTTCCTTTGTCAGTCATAGGTTCAATTGCAGGGCTTTATCTGTTCAGACAGCCTTTTTCATTCACAGCAGGTCTAGGGTTAGCAAGTCTTATCGGTATTGTCGTAAATAATGCTATTCTTTTGTTGGAACATATCAACCATGAAACTAGAGAGGGAGAAACCGTTACTAATGCATGTATTTCTTCTCTTGATAGAAGATATCGTCCTATCATGCTAAGTACAATAACTACTGTTATAGGACTCGCTCCGCTAGCTATTTCAGGCAGTTCATTTTTTATGCCTATGGCTGTAACTTTAATGTCAGGCTTGTCCGTTTCAACATTTTTTACCTTGTTGGTCATTCCCACCATGTTTGATCGCATCTTCAGTGGCTCAAAAGCTCACAATGTTTGAGAGAATGCTACTTGCACTTATTTCCAACAATCCGTATGAAGGCTTTATATTATTTCCTCTTGGAAAGGCTGCACTTCCCGGATTAAAAAGCAACATGCCGTCAATCCATTGATTATAAGCAACATGAGTATGTCCAAATAAAACAATATCAGCTTTGCTTTCGATACCCTTATAATACAGTCTATTCAAGGAGTTTTTTACACCGTATTTATGCCCATGCGTTATCAAAATTTTTCGTCCAAAAAGCACAATTTCTTTTTCAAGCAAGTCGTGATTTGAAGACCAATCACAATTTCCTTTAACTTCTATCAATGGCAATGATATGGCTTGAGAGATAATCTCAGCATCCTTCACAAAATCTCCCAAATGAATCATTAAATCTATGTTACTATTTTTTTTTAATTCATGAATCAATTCTGATACTGAATGGTGGGTATCACTTATTACAATAACCTTCATCTCAAAATATCTTTAAAAATTGATTCAAGTCCACGGACGGCTCTCCCTCTATGGCTAATACTATTTTTTTCATAATCTGTCAACTCAGCAAATGTATTTGAAAATCCTTCCGGTATAAATAACGGGTCATAACCAAATCCGTTCTTACCTGAGGACGAAAAAGCTATTTCTCCTTTGCAGATGCCTTCGCTAATGTGACTTTTTCCTTGTAAATCAATTACAACAATGATCGTTTTGAAATAAGCTTCTCGATTCTCTTTGTTAATATTTTTCATTTCTTCTAAAATCAGCTTGTTGTTATCGGCATACGAGGCATTTTCACCAGCATATCTGGCTGAATGAACTCCCGGTGAACCATCCAAAGATTTTACAAATAAGCCTGTATCGTCTGCTATTACAATACCACCCGTATGATTCCACAGCTCCTTTGCTTTTTTCATTGCATTGTCTTCCAAAGTATCACCATCTTCTTGAACTTCGAGCGTACCAAATCCAATTTCATCTTTTGATACAATCTCCACATCAAAAGCAGATAGTATTTCTTTGATTTCCTTGATTTTATTTGTGTTCCCACTTGAAAGTATCACCCTAACCATTTTCTCTCCTATCGGTATTTATACAATTTATTACCCTGATCACATTTTTTTAAACTACCTTGTATAATTCATCGCTACTAGGCTGCTTAATCTCCATAATCTTATCACCGTATTTCATATTGACGCCTTCCTCAACCAACTCACCTATTTTGGTTGCTAATATCCCATGATCAAACAATGTGTCTTTTATCACGTTGTATCTTTCCGGGCTTGCAATCATCAACATTGAACCACTGGAAATCAGTTTTGTATAATCTAGGTCAAAGCAGTCACATATTTTTTTAGTTGCTGAAGTTACCGGAATTGTACTTTCATCGATAAGCACTCCCATGTCCATCGCTTTAGCAGCTTCCCAAACCGCTCCGGCTACACCACCTTCGGTAATATCATGCATATATTTCACACCTATCTTAGAGGCTATCATGCCCTCCTTGACAACGCTCAAAAAATTGATGTAATTTTTTGCGGATTCGATTTCTTTTTCATCAACTTGACATCTTAGAAGTTCTTTTTCCTTTTCTTCTGCTAAAATGGCTGAACCTTCCATTCCGGCATATTTTGTCATTATGATATAATCGCCTATTTTATGCGGTTCATTGGTGGGTAGTTTCTCTTTGATTCCAATTGCAGTTAGGGACAATATCATTCTATTAACCGCATTTGTTACTTCGGTATGGCCACCAACAATTTCAACATTTAACTTGCGACTTTCTTCATTCGCTTCCTCCATTATTTCTCTAATGGTTTCTTTAGATGTATTCGGAGGAGCTAGAATAGTAATTAGGAGTGCTATTGGTTCGGCGCCCCCGGCTGCAATGTCATTACATGCAACATTTACGGCAATTTTCCCCAAATTTTTCTCTGCCCCTGTAATGGGATCTGTTGAGAGGACACAATATTTATCCCCATAATCTATAACCGCACAATCTCTACCTACTGCCGCTCTTTCAACCACTTCTTCTCTCTTGTTTTTTATGGCTGAAATCACAATCTCTTCTAACACTTCATTTGGCAATTTACCTATTTTCATTTTGTTCTCCTTGATTTTAACCTGTATAGTCAATTTGAATGCTTTATTTTTAGTTTTCTATGTAGACCCATTTGAAATCATACCCAGCTCCAAGAGGATATATGCCTAAATCCTTCACATAATTCTTTACAGCTATACTCTTATTGGGATGATATAACGGATAAATAGGAAGCTCTTCAGCAAGTATTGCCTCCGCCTCAGCTAAAGCATCAATTCTTTCAAAGCCCTTCCCTTGAATTGCTATATTGATTGCGTCATCGTATCTTTCGCTACTCCAATAAGCTGTATTGTTTCCACCTTCACTGACCCAAACGTCCAGAAAAGTAAGAGGATCGTTGTAATCTCCTCCCCATCCCGCATGTGCAATTTCATACTCTCCTGAACGATATCGCTCCAATCTTTCTGAAAAAGAAATCTGCTCAATAAAGAGTTCAACGCCAAATGATTCCTTCCATTGTTCTTGAAAGAATTGCGATATTCTGCTCCATGTATCTCCTTCACCCGCCACTATAGTCACCTCATTTTCGAATTCCTCTTTAGTCGCTCCCAACTCATCCATAGCCTCTTGAAACAGTCTTGCCGCTTTAACAGGGTCATATCCGGGCAATTCTGAATGTCGATCCTGTGCAAATGAATGACCCTTCCCAGCAAGCGTTGGCGGAGTTAGTCCTTCAGCTACAAGTCCCTGCCTCTGACGCAATACATTCACATAAGTTTCTGCATCTGTTGCCAACGCAAATGCTAGTCGCATCTTTGGATTAGAAAAATACTTTCCCTCTGTATTAAACATGAGATACCAGGTTGTAGCCTCAGCAAGAGATCGGTACTCAGAACTATTAATAAATTTATCCAGAAATTCTGCAGGTACTACGATATGGTCTAATTCATTGGACTCATACATGTTTATCAACGTACTATTATCATTGATCATATAACCAATGATTCGGTCTAATTTTACCGAATCCGCATCCCAATAATCAACATTTTTTGTTAAGGACAATTTTTCATCATGTATCCACTCTTCAATCACAAATGGTCCGCTATAAATTATTTTTCCAGCTTCATTCGCATAGTCAGCACCATACGCTTGAATAGCTTTTTTCTGTGCCGGAATATAAGTGATGAATGTCGTCAATCTCAAGAAGAACGGAGTGGGCCTCACCAATTTTACCTGCAATGTCTTATCGTCCAATGCTTTGATAGCAACTTTTGACGCGTCTTTTTCCTGACGGGTATTATATTCTTTAGCTCCCTCAATATAGTAGAGCTGATAGGCATATTGAGATGAAATTTCAGGATTCAATGCTCTTTTCCATGCATATTCAAAATCCTCTGCGGTAATAGGTGTCCCATCCGACCATAGAGCGTCTCTTAAGTGAAATGTGTATGTTGTTTCATCTTCGCTAACCTCATAAGATTCTGCCAAACCTTCTCCCACTGACCCATCTATATTCAGTCTAAATAGACCTTCCATTGTAGCATTAATGACTAAAAAAGAAATATTATCTGTTGAGGTTTGGGGATCAAGATCTGGTGGCTCTGCAGACCAATTAAATCTCATCACAGGATGCTTAGATAAATCAATAGTCTCAATTGCGTCGTTGTTCATCGTAGTTCTCTCTTCAACAGGCTTCATCCGAGTGTCACAGGATGTCAAAAGGGATACCGCTATCAATAAAATGATCATAACCGAAAACTGACCTTTTCTGGACATATTTGAATTCCCCTTCTAAAATTATAGTCTAAATATATGCTTTCAATTTTTCTTCAGTCAATACTTCTATTCCTAATTCTATTGCCTTCTGATATTTTGAACCCGGTTCTTTTCCAACAATAATGAAATCAGTATTTTTACTGACCGAGTTAGAAATAGTTGCTCCTTCATTTTCCAAAAGCTTTTTCAATTGACTTCTACTCATTTCCAATGTACCTGTAATTACGATTCTTTGACCATCAAAAATGCCCTTTTGTTTCTTCGATTCGGACTTAGTCGGATTTATTCTTAATTTCAACAGTTTGTCAATACTCGTTGATATGCTGGGATTATTGAAAAAAGCAACGATATTTTCAGCCACAACGGACCCGATATCTTTAATCTCTTGGAGTTCTTCTGATGTAGCTACCTTAAGATGTTCAATATCGCCATACTTCTCCGCCAAATCTGAAGCGGTCTTAATGCCAACACCGGGTATGCCTATAGCATAAATGAAATTGCTTAGATTGCAGGTCTTACTCTTTTCAATTGCTTTAATTAGATTTTCTGATTTTTTCTTTCCGAATTTATCTAGCAATTCAAGATTCTCAGAAGTAAGTGTGTATAAATCTGCAATGCTCTTGAGTCCAAATCTTTCAAAAAGCTGTTGTGCTGTTTTTTCACTGAAGCCCTCAATGTTCATAGCATCACGGCTAGCAAAATGGACAATCGCCGCAATCAATTGAGGCTTGCAAGAGAGCTTATTGACACAAAAGTAATGCACACCCTCTTTGACAAGCCGCGAATTACAATACGGGCAAAGCTCAGGCATTGATATTTCTATGGTATTTGATTGTTTTTCATCCTTTACTCCTAAAATTTCAGGAATAACATCATTCGATCTTCTAATAATGACAGTCGAATTAACTTTGAGGTTCTTTCTTCTAATATCTTCGATATTATTTAGTGTTGCTCTTTTTACTGTTACACCACCAATTTCAATAGGCTCCAACAAAGCGGTCGGTGTAACTTTTCCTGTACGACCAACATTCCATTCCACTCCAAGCAATATCGTTTCAGCTTCCTCAGCTTCAAACTTATATGCAATAGCCCATTTAGGAAATTTTTGCGTGTATCCCAAAATCGAACGCGCCTTGAAGTTATTAACCTTAATAACTATGCCATCAGTTTGAAAATCTAGTTCTCCTCTCGATTGATTAAGCATTTCTAAATCTTGTATAATGGTCTCAACATTTTTATGTATTTTAAAATATTCAAAAACTGGCAAATGCTGATCCTTTATAAAGCTAAGCATTTGCTCGTGGTTTTCAAAGGTTTTTCCTTCTATATAGCCTATGTTGTAAAAACAAGCCGCTAGGTTTCTCTCCATCGTCACTCTAGGGTCTAAATTTCTAAGTGCTCCTGCAGCGGCATTCCGAGGATTTTTAAGAATCTCAGAATGAGTTTCATTGTACGCGACAAAGGAAGAAATAGGCATCAAACCTTCACCTTGAACTTCTATTAAGCCTTGAAAAGGGATTTGTAGAGGAATACTCCTAATGGTTTTAAGTTGTGGTAAAATAGCCTCTCCTATACTACCATTTCCCCTTGTAGCTCCTTGAATAAGAACCCCTTGTTCATACGTCAAGTTAATGGTCAATCCATCAAATTTGAATTCCACACAGTATTCAACAGATAATTGCTCATTATACCTTGTATTGTACTCATAAATAGTTTTTCTGACTCTTTCATCCCAATTTCTCAATTCTCCGATAGTTTGTGCCTTATCTAATGACCAAAGCGAGCCTAGATGTACGTGTTTTTCAAATTTATCAATTATCCTGTCTCCTATTCGTTGAGTAGGTGAAAAAGATAAAACATAATCAGTTTCTTCTTCAAGTTTTTTTAATTCATCATATAGAACATCATATTCTAGATCAGACACAATGGAATGGTCATAAGTATAATAATGTGCAGCATATTCATTTAATAAAGAAACTAGCTCTTCAATTCTCTTTCTCTGATTCATACCGACCTCATGTTATTTTTTTGATTGGCGCATAAGGCAACATCATAATTTTAATACCCATGTTATCGAACGCCACCGTAATCTCGTCCCCTCTAATTTGAACAACCCTTCCAACTCCCCATTTTGTATGTTGGATTTTGTCCCCTACCTTAAATATTTTGTTGATATTGTCTTCTAAATCGCTTGGAAAATCTTCAAATTTTTCTGAATAAGATGAAAATCCTCCCATAAACATCTTATTGTTCAAATCCTTGTGCTGGCTATATTCATCCTTCTTTATATTTGAATTAATCAAGATTTCAGGAATTTCATCAATAAATCTTGACTTCTGTCTAGAAAGATAATTGCCGTAAATGAGTCTTTGCTGAGCTAATGTTAAATAAAGTCTTTTTTTGGCTCTCGTAATGGCCACATAGAACAATCTTCGTTCTTCTTCTATATCTTCTTCATCATCTCTCGTGATGGGAAACATCTTTTCCTCTAAACCTGCAACAATAACAATATCATACTCAAGTCCCTTAGCAGAGTGAACTGTCATTATCGTCACGCACTCACGGTCCACCTCATCCGTTTTTTCAATATCACTTAACAGAGAGATATGGACCAGAAAATCCTCTAGCGTTTTTTCCTCGCTTCTGTCCTCGAAGTCTCGTACCGCTGATAAAAATTCGTTTAGGTTCTCGACTCTTGCCTGTCCTTCAATACTCATATCATGCTCTAACATCCTCATGTATCCCGATTCATCATATGCCTTTTCTACCAAATCAAATAAGGTCATGGAATCTTTATAACTAATCATCTCACTTATTAAGGATGTGAAGGCCGTTAGAGATTCAACAGCTTGCTTAGGCAAACCCGCTTCTTTAGCTTTTTCTGCAGCATCATACAAGGATAAACCTCTTTCCGATGCAAATATTTCTAAATTTTCCAACGATTTTTTTCCTATGCCGCGCTTAGGTATGTTAACAACTCTTTTAAAGCTAAAATTTTCATGTGGGTTTTGAATTAATTTAAGATAAGCCATTAGATCTTTAATCTCTTTTCGCCCATAGAATTCCTGTCCGCCAACAATTTTATAAGGAATTCCCTCCATGATAAATCTTTCCTCAATAGCTCTTGTTTGAGCTCTTGTACGCACCAATACAGCCATATCATTATAGTTAGACAAGTGAATATTTCTTTCGTTGTATATCCTTTCTGCTATATGTAAGGCTTCCGTTTTTTCAGTCGAAGAAATGTAAATTTGTACCTTGTCACCTTCATTATCCTCGGTCCACAACTTTTTGCCAATTCTATTTACATTGTTTGAAATAACTGAATTAGCAACTTCTAAAATAGTTTGAGTGGATCTATAGTTTCTTTCAAGCTTAATAACTTTAGCTTGTTCAAAATCTTTTTCAAAATCTAAAATATTTTGAATATCAGCTCCTCTCCATCCGTATATGGATTGATCTTCATCCCCAACAACAAAAACATTCTCAAGTCCAATAAATTTCTTGCCAAGAATCTTAATAAGTGAATATTGAACTTTATTTGTGTCTTGATACTCGTCCACAAGGATATACTGAAATTTTCTGCAATAATACTCTCTGATTTCTTGATACTTAGTCAAAATTTCCAGCGTCTTAACCAATAAATCATCAAAATCAAGGGCATTGCTCTTCATCAATTTATTTTCATAGAGCTTATATATTTCTCCAATGTTTCTACTTCTAAAATTACTGAAATTTTCTTCAATATATTGATTGGGTGTTACTCCTTTGTTTTTTTCATTGCTAATAATTGATCTTATGGTATTCATATCATATTTTTTGGGATCTAAATCAAGCTCTATTAAGCATTCCTTAACAACAATTTTTTGATCTTCAGCGTCAAAAATAATAAAATTTGACGAATATCCTATTAAATCAATATGTCTTCTCAAAATTCTTACACCAATTGAATGAAACGTACCAATCCACATGCTTTTCACATCAAAATCAACCAATTGGTCAACGCGCTCTCTCATTTCATTAGCGGCTTTATTGGTGAAAGTAATGGCTAAAATATTCCCGGATTTAACTTGATGGTTGTGAATCAAGTTAGCAATTCTGTAGGTTAATACTCTAGTTTTCCCTGATCCAGCGCCTGCAATAACTAATGCAGGCCCATCTAAGTGTAGGACTGCTTCTTTCTGTCTATCGTTTAATGTGGTCAAATCCATTTCTTACCTTCCTTCTTATACATTGTCTTATAATTTTATCACATATCCATGTAGTCCACAAAATTTTTTTAATCCCACATTTAAAGGGACAACAAATTATTGTTGTCCCTTTAATTTTTCATTTAATATCCCGTAATCAGCTTTCTTCCACTTTAGATTCAGCAATAATTTTATCAGCCAAGTTTGAAGGTATTTCATCATATCTCAGGAATTCCATCTCAAAGCTTCCTCTCGCTTGAGTCATCGATTTAAGATCTATGGCATATTTAAACATTTCAGTCTGAGGGGCTTCAGCCATAACAAGTTGCTTGCCACTTGGAAGCTGTTCCATTCCGAGGATTCTACCTCTTCTTTTGTTCATGTCCCCCATAATATCTCCCATATATTCTTCAGGGACCACAATCCTGACTGACATGATTGGCTCAAGAAGTATCGGTTTTGCCTCTTTTATACCTTTCTTAAAAGCCTGTGAAGCCGCTAGTTTGAAAGCCATCTCACTTGAGTCAACCGTATGGTATGAACCATCATATAAAATAGCTCTAACATTTACAACCGGAAATCCTGCTAATACGCCTTTATCCAATGACTCTCTAAGCCCTTTCTCGACAGCCGGAATATATTGTCTTGGAACTGATCCTCCGAATATTTCTTCTTTAAATTCAAATATCTCCTCTGAGGGTTCAAATCTAATATGAACATCACCATATTGTCCTGCACCACCGGATTGCTTCTTATGCTTTCCTTGTACATCTGATTTTCCTTTTATAGTTTCTCTGTAAGCTATCTTTGGATCTGATAAATCAACTTCTACATTGAAAGTATTTTTCATTTTCTTAACTATAACATCTAATTGAATGTTTCCTTGTCCGCCAATTAAGAGCTGCTTTGTCTCGGTATTTCTTTCGACTATAAAGGTTGGATCCTCATCTGTAAGCTTGTGAAGTGCCTGTCCTATTTTTTCCTCGTCATCTTTTGATTTCGGTTCAACACTCATGAATAGACAAGGTTTAGGATACTTGATTTCAGGAAATCTGACCGGATTGTTTTTCGTTGCAAAGGTATCACCCGTTTGTGCATATTGAAGCTTCGCAACAGCACCAATATCTCCTGCTGAAATCTCAGAAGCTTCTATTTGTTCCTTACCACGTACAAAAAATACGTTTCCTATTCTCTCAGTTTCTTCTTTATTAACATTATAGATTTCCATATCTTTCTTAATCTTTCCGGAAAGAACCTTGAAAATTGAAATTTTTCCAACAAATGGGTCAACAATTGTTTTAAATACAAATGCCGCTAAAGGTTCACTAGCATCAACCTTTAACTTAATCTCTTCAGTTCCTTTGAATGCGGTAGTTTTTGTTAATTCTGCCGCTGAAGGCAAATAGTCGATAGCTAGATGCATCAGTTCTTTTACGCCTATCGTTTTGGCAGCAGTACCTACAACAACAGGTACCAAATCTCCATTGTTAACGGCTACTTTTAAACCCGTTCTAATTTCATCGTCAGTAAAGCTCTCTCCCGCAAAAAACTTTTCCAGCATGCTTTCGTTGGTTTCAGCTACTGATTCCATCAACGAATCCCTTAACTCAGATGCCATAGCCATGACATCTTCCGGAGCGTCTCCGGGAACACATTCTGAACCATTGTATACCATGGCCTGTAACGAAATAATATCTACATATCCACGAAAATCTTTTTCCGCCCCGATAGGAACTGAAAATGGAACAACCTTCTTTCCTAATTTTTCTTGAAGTTCATTCAATACTTTTTCAAATTTAACGTTTTCCTTATCCATTCTATTTAAGAAAATTAATCTCGGTACATTATATTCTTCCGTCAAATCCCAAGCTTTCTCTGTTCCGACTTGGACACCTGATGTCGCATCTACTATGATAATAGCGCCACTAGCAACTCTCAGCGCTCCGTAAACTTCCCCAACAAAATCAAAATATCCAGGTGTATCTAAAATATTTAATTTATTATCATCGAATTCCAAAGGCAATACGCTTGTCCCTATTGAGAAACCTCTTTCTTTTTCTTCCTTGTCGAAATCCGAAACAGTGTTTTTATCATTAACATTTCCCATTCTGTTTAGTACGCGGGTTCTGAATAGCATTGACTCAATTAATGTTGTTTTACCACATCCCCCATGACCAAGCAATGCAATGTTTCGAATTTTGTCCGTGCTGTAATTTTTCATCTTTTTCCTCCCTTGTATACTATTGTGCTTTCATTATATTTTATACGAAAATCTCTTGCGGCGCAATATGAAATAAAAACGTTTTCAAGTGATTTATAATGTCTTTTCTATCATTGCATAAGAAATTGATAGATCATTAACGCGTGTCCCTTTGCCTTAACATTTCTAAATTCTTTCATTATTTTTCCGTCTTGATCAATAATAAAAGTTGATCTAATGACACCCATTGTTTTTTTTCCATACATGTTCTTTTCGCCCCAAACATGATAAGCTTCATGTGCCTTTCTATCCTCATCACTTAAAATGATAAACGGCAAATCGTATTTTGTACTAAAAGCGACATGTGATTTTAATCCGTCACGACTTATTCCTAATAATTCAAACCCCAGTTTTCGAATATCATCATAAATCTCTTTAAACTCGCACGATTCAGTCGTACAACCCGGTGTGTTGTCTTTAGGATAAAAAAACAAAACCACACCCTTTTTATTTTTATAATCTGACAACGTGTACACTTTCCCATCATTTCCTTGCAGAGAAAAATCCGGTGCATCGATACCCTTTTCGAAAACGACTTTTTTATCACTCATTTTATACCTCCTTGCACTGATATATTTATTCTTCTAAGATATCATCATTATTCTTTTCAATGTCTACGCATGATATCTGATTGAATCTTCTTTCTATCTTGTCCGAAGTGACATAAATATCCTTGACATCCTTTGATACCTTGTCGATATCCTTCGCCAGCAAATCCCATCTCGATTTGTAACGCGTAAATTCTTCACTTAACTTATTTAATTCGGAATGAATGATGCTTGTGTATTGATCCCTTTCTATGTTTTTCAACACCACCTGTACGGTAGATAAAACAGACATCAATGTTGTCGGCGAAGCCATCCATACCTTTTTATCCCGGCCATACTCAATCAAATCAGTGTGATAAGCATTTATTTCCGCAAAGATGGCTTCAGCCGGAATAAACATAACGGCTTGGTCCGAAGTCACACCCGTGATAATATATTTTGAGTTTATATCGAAAATATGTTTTCTTACGTTAATCTTAAATTCCTTCTCTGACTTTAGTCTTTCAGACTCACTCAATTTTCTATCTGTCATTCTCTGATAATTCTCTAATGGAAATTTAGAATCAATTGCTATCATACCCACGGGATCCGGTATATGTAGAACCGCATCAGCCATAGTTCCATTTGGGAGCAGCTTTTGTAGCTGATAGATTTTTTCATTCTTCTCACCGAATATTGATTTTAAAAGTCCATTCAGCTGTACTTCTCCAAAAGTGCCTCTGCTTTTTTTATCTGTCAGAATATCCTGCAGAGAAATAATATTGGTTGAGAGACTATCTATTTTCTTTTGCGCTTCATCTATTTTTGTCAATCTCTCAATCACATCACTAAATGTCTTATTTGTTTTTTCAAACCCTTCACTTAATCTTTCATCCACCTTTCGGCCAATTTTTTCCAGATTATCATCGATTTTTTGATTCATCGCACCAATGTTATGGCTAATACTATCTGTTAAACGTATATTGGATTCGTTAATATTGTTTGAAGTGTTATTTTGAAATCTAAGAAAAGCTTCCATCATCTCTGTTGTATTGACTTGAAGTCTTTCTATTGTATCAGTCTTGATTTCCATTAGGTTTTTTTGATTTTTTTCTTCTGAAGACGCTATCCTCATCAAAATATTTTCAATCAACCGACCATTGCTTTCTGACAATGCGAGTCTAAGCTCGGATATTATTTCTCGTGTTGAATCATTGTCTCTAATCCCATTAATCTTAATAATCATTATAATGCCAATTATAATGATTAAAAAAAGTATTGCGTATATAATAATCCATTCTGTAGCTATAACCATTATTGTCTCTCCTTAATAATCAAAAATTGATTTTGATATTATTAACTTTACTCTTATGCTATTTCATCAGCTTTTCTCTGAATAATTCGCCAAATTTATAGATGTCCTGTAACATTAGTTCCGGCTTCATTTCACTTTTATCAGGAAAGACTTCAAAGGATACGTGTCCATTATATGTCGCTTTTTTAAGATTTTCAGTCACAACTGACCATTTTATTTTGCCTTGATCAGGCATCCAATGTCGATCCTTTTCCAAATCATTGTCAGAAAGATGCAAATATTGAAGCTTTTCACCATATTTCAAAATTATATCTCCTTGACTTCCCGAAGGAAGCCAATCATGAGAAGAATCATAGCAAAACTTTAGAAGCTTGCTATCTATTTCCCCGAAAATATATTCTAAGAGTCTATAATTGAAAGTGTTTTCTAAAGCAATATTAATATGGTATCGCTCTGCAATTTCAAGCACTCTCGAGATATTATCAATGCCATATATAGGATTATTAATAACAAGACCCTTGTTTTCAACATGCATAACCAGACCGGAAATACCATAATGATGGCAATCACAAACCCATTCCTTCAGACTTGAGACTAACTGCGCAGAGTCATAATGATTATCCCATAGGTCATTGATTCTTTCATAAGGTATATGGATATTCTCAACCTCTAGTCCCGAACTTAAAACACATTTTATCAATTCATCCTTGTTATATTCGTAAAAAGCCGCTTGGTCTCCCCACCATAACATCGTTGAGTCAAACCCAGCTTTTTTAATCATATCCAATCTTTTTTGAATGGGGGCCATATGTCCAAACCAAGAATAAATACCTAACTTTTGCATAAATACCTTTCAGGATTTAACGTAATCCTAGTTAATGAGCGCATTTTAAATATATTATACCATACCTATCATCATATTTTTATCAAAATAAAAAGATTTTAGTGGTTGTAAACAAGTCACGGGGACGTTTTGATTGACTGGCAGTCAATCAAAACGTCC
>JAFGVC010000053.1 GCA_016938195.1 Tissierellales bacterium
CTTTCTCCATTCTTTTACGATGAAATCTACGAAAATGAAGAGTATTTAATTGATCAGCTATTTGACATTTATATTTGCTTGTTTGATTGCCCCGAAGATTATGTTGTTGAATGCAATTTGTCTGACATTGTTAATGGTGGATGGATTGAGCCAGTTGGTATTCTTAAATATTATGATGATTTTAGAGATACAACAATTATTATAACGGAAGGAAAAACAGACATTAACGTATTATCGAAAAGTATAGATATTTTATTTCCTGAATACAAACATTTATTCACTTTTTTTGATTTTGAAAGTTATAGAGCTGATGGTGGAACTTCGTACTTAACAAAGTTAATAAAGTCACTATCAGCAGCAAAAATTAAAAATCGTATTATAGCAATATTTGATAATGATACAGCTGCAGAAGCCGAATTATTCTCCATTAAAGATATTCCAATCTTAGAAAGTATAAGAATTATGAAGTTACCAGAATTAGAATTTTGTAATTCCTATCCTACTACCGGGCCAATTGGAAGCTATAACTCAAATATTAATGGTCAAGCAGTAAGTATTGAACTATTTTTTGGTTCTGACATTATAGCGACAGATGGAAATTATACACCAATAAGATGGACAAACTATAATGAGAAAATTGCTAAATATCAAGGATCGATTGAAAGAAAAAGTGAGATTATTACCAAATTTGAGTATAAGCTCAACAATCCGAATTTAGATACTCAGGATTGGAATCAACTTATAATTTTGTGGGAAACGGTTTTCAATCAATTTTCTGTGTAGAGGTGCTATATGTTTGAATACATGACAGTAATGAAGTGGCTGAAAAATGTGGACCCGACCATGCCTGTCTTATAACTATAACTTATTCAACTGGTTTATATTTATCTATAAATATAAATCTAATGAGGAGAATCTTATTACAAAGGAAAGCAGGATGATGAGTTAATTGGCAGTTTCAGATTTGACACTGAAAAAAGAGATGGAATGGAAAAGTATCAGGACTGAGCCGGGCCTGTTATATAACATATAACTTATTCGACTAGCTATTGATGTATTGGTGAAAAATAGTTCATATTGCAAAATAGAGGTTTAACGCATAAGAAATGCTTGCGTGTTCGAACATTGCTTAAGGAAGGAAAACCATATATTATTACTTATAGGCAATAATATCTTGACATTATTACCTATAAGTAATAATATTTATGTGAGGGTTGGGAATGACAGAAAAATATAGTAATATACTTTATCCGTTTGAATTAAATAATGCAAATATTAAATCATATTATAAACTAGATGAGGAATTAAGAGATATTATTGAAGAAAGCGGAAGCAGAGAAACATTTATCAGACTATATAGACAAAGACTAAAATTTTTAGGTGATAGAAAATATCGAGCGATTGACAAAAGAGATTGGTTTGAAAGTCTCAAAAATGAGAAGGATTTATATGCTATAAAAATAAAGAATAAGCTAAATATAAGAATAGTATACACGATGATGAAAATTAAAGACATAGATTTCATCATACTGCTTTCAGTATTTAAGGAAAAAGATAAAAAAGATTATGAAAAAGCAATAAGAACTGCAAGGAAAAGGATGGGTGAGATAAAATGAAAGATAAATTGCTGGCAAATGCATATAACATTATAAATGATGCAGATGATAAAACGAAGGAATCATTTGAGTTGGACGACATATTGTATGATATTTCCATTAAGATTTTTGATTACAGAAATTCCAGAAAACTGAGTCAGAAAGATTTTGCTGAAATACTGGGTATATCACAGTCAATGGTTTCAAAGCTTGAAAGCGGGCTTTACAATCCTACTATCGAGCAACTTTGGAAATTATCGAAAAAGCTGAATATAAAATTTGGAGTATTGCTTGAAGATAATTATACTGAAGACGCTAGTATGCCGGAATGGTGTAGCCGTATTGTCTCAGGTAGCCAGATCGAAAATAAGTGAGCTTACCCGGGATATAGGATTCAATAAACCGGTAATATTTCCGATGATTAATATTATTAAGATGAACAAGATAAAAGATAATCAATAGACTCAGCTGGGACTGTTATATAAGAAAGCTTGAAACGAATGACGCTCAATAACATTGCTCCTTGAATTTTATTATGCGGTGGAGTACAATGTTATTAGTAAAAGTAAAGATGCTAATGAATGTATGTGGGTATTGGATTTAAAGACTGAGCCGGGCCTGTTATATAACATATAACTTATTCGACTAGTTAGTATTTATCTATAAATATAAATCCAATGAGGAGAATCTTATTACAAAGGAAAGCTGGATGATGAGTTAATTGGCAGTTTCAGATTTGTCACTGAAAAAAGTGATGGAAAGGAAGTCAACTGTCCGAAATAATCGGACGTTTGAAAATGAAAGCTGAAGACGGCAAAATGCGGTTGACAGAATACAAGGCCAAAGTATTCGGCCGTAATCGCATGTATTCCGTCGACAAAGCTTGAATGAACATATGGGACCAACTGCTTGGCGAAAGACTAGGCGGTTGGTTTTTTGTTGCAACAGCATTTAAATGAATATAAAAGCACAAATAGAAACAAAATGTATCGATTTATAATAATAAGTTTACAAATCCAGCGTTTCGTGATAAAATTCATTATAATTGGAGGTGTAAATCATGAAAGATTTCATAATTCGTATCAATGAAACAGAACTGTACAATATAAAAAATGTTGAGTATGGTAAAATCGATTTTCCTAATAACGTTGCATTATCAAGAAAAATTATGCATGCTGAGATTGTTGGCATATATGGTCAAAATGGTTCAGGTAAAACAGCATTTGTCGATGCCATGTGGTTGATTAAACACCTTATAAGTGGAAAAGAGCTCCCGAAAAATACTGGTGACTATATATTTGAAGCAGAAGAAACGGCTACAATCAAACTTGGTTTTGATCTAATCCAAGGTAGCTATGATTATCAGATTTTTTACGAAGTACAGATTGAAAGAACGGAGGAAAATAAAGCTAAGGTCATTCGAGAAATCTTAGCCTATAAAGAGTTTATTGATGGAGAATGGAAAAGTAAGGCAAGCATTATTGATTATGACATGAATAACAAAGAATATATTTTTAAACCAGCAAAAAACTATCGGTTACTGACTTTGAAAAACCCTGACGTTCAAATTGATTTGGGTGTGGCGAAAAAAATGTCCGATAAAAACAGCACTTCTTTTGTTTTTGGTAGCGAGTTCGAAGAAATCATCAAGAAAAGCGATGCTTTTAAAAAATACACAGATATTTTGCTGGCTTTAAAGCATTATGCCAAAGTCAATCTATTCATCATAAAGAATAATCACTCCGGAATGATTAACACGAATCTTTTGATTCCTTTTAGTTTCAGGTTATTAGATGAAAAAAAAGTGACACAAGGTGATTTGGCAATCGGTTTACTAAAGCCATCGATAGTGCCCGAAGAAGTTTATAATGTTGTGGTGAAGATTATTGACCAGATGAATATTGTGCTTGAGACCATTGTGCCAGGTCTTAATATTGGACTCAAAAATTATGGCAAGCAACTTAGAGAAGATGGCAATGAAGGGGTCCGTATTGAACTTATATCCATACGGGATGACATAACAGTGCCTTTAAAGTATGAATCTGATGGCATAAAAAAAATCATCTCGATACTGAGTACTTTGATAACAATGTTTAACAACCCTACAGTTTGCATGGTGGTCGATGAATTAGACGCTGGCCTATTCGAATATTTACTCGGTGAAATTCTTCAGATTATAAGTGAAAATGGAAAAGGACAGTTATTGTTTACCTCTCATAATTTAAGGCCCCTTGAAATGCTAGATACAAAATCCATTATATTTACAACAACAAATCCTAAAAATCGATATATGCGTTTTACAAATGTTAAGAGCAACCATAATCTTCGAAATTTGTATTATCGAAGCATTAATCTTGGAGGACAAAAAGAAGAAATCTACAAAGAGACGAACAGCTTTGATATCAGCCGTGCTTTCAGGATTGCTGGGAGAGTGCTTGATGAAATGGGGCCGGACCTGTTATATAACATATAAAATATACCAAAACATAGGCAAAAAATGGTATAATGTATGTGGATTAAACGTTTAAATTTCAAGAGTTACAAAGGTTATGCTGATGCTGAATAAGAACTATGAGATCTTCACCGATGTTCTGGTGAAGATAAAGAGGGGGCGTTGA
>JAFGVC010000054.1 GCA_016938195.1 Tissierellales bacterium
AATTCAGGGAATAGGATATACGGCCTACCTGGCCATGGTAAGCGGAGATATACCCTTTACAATGTTTTACATGGTATTCATGGCAGTGTTGACGTTGCTAGGCACCCTTATCGCAGACATATTGTATGCGGTTGTGGATCCGCGAGTCCGAGTGAGCTAGGAGGAAGATGATGGATGAAATGAATAAAGACAGAGAAAACAGATTTCAAGAGTCGGTCCATAAAGATCTATCAGACGTTCAGAGAGTCAAGGTTTTGTCTCCCGGAATGCTTGTCATCAGAAGATTTGTACGCAACAGACTAGCTATTGTTGGCTTCGCAATAATCCTCTTTATGTTTCTGTTCTCATTTTTAGGAGGACTCCTAACGCCTTACGATGAAACACAAGTTTTCAAGTACGTAGGCACTATGTCTAAGGAATATGCCAGTATAACACTCAACACAGACTATCGCTATACAGTAGCAGAGGGAGCGAGCTACACTGATGCTGTACACGCAAGGTTCATTCTAGCGAAAAACGGTGGGCAGACGGTATTTAACTACAATGATAAAGAATATCACATTATCGAGGAAGCAACAGATTTTTACCGCATTGTGATGTCTGATCCGGTCGCTCGCGTAACATCAATTAGAGGGATACAAACGATTTCGCCTATAGATGGCTTCCTCTTGCCCGAGGGTGTTGAAAATGAAATAAAAACCGCTATAGAGCAAAGCGTAGAAAACTTTATATTTGACGGACAGCTATTCACATTATCACAGAGCGGAAGGGAATTTATGTTAGGCGTTGCAAAGGATGTGGCTATCGAATCCATCTTGATTATGGATGGTATTTCGTCATCGAAGGACCTTGGTTTTAATTTCAAATATACGGTAGAGAAGCATATCAAAAATTCTAATAATCCGCAGTTTGAATTTGAGGGAGAAACCTATCAGATTGAAGAAGAAGATAATATTATATCCATCTACAAGCTCAAGTCAGATGGAAAAGAACAATATGCCTTGGTATCTCAGCTAGCCATCCAGCCGGTATCACAGGATGTATTTTTAAGCATTGGATTTAAAACCGCTATTGAAAAAGCGATTGCAGACGGAGAAGCTTCATTGATTTATCCTGATGAATCAGGCCAAGACATAGAATACACCATCAATCGCATCAACAATGTGTACACAGTCAGAACTGAAACCCAAACACATCTTATCGCAATGCATGAAAAGCCTTCAAAGACACATTGGCTAGGCACAGATAAGCATGGAATGGACGTGTTGACTAGATTGATGTACGGAGGCAGAATTTCTTTAAGCATTGGATTTATTGTTGTTGTTTTAGAGACCTTCATTGGTGTCGTTATGGGAGGCTTAGCCGGGTATTTTGGAAGCTGGGTGGATATGCTGATTATGCGTATTGTGGATTTGTTCAACTGTATTCCGTTCCTACCGCTACTGATTATACTGGGAGCTGTTATGGATTCACTTGACGTTGACCCGCAAATCAGAATCTATTATTTGATGCTGATTCTTGGCTTAATGAGTTGGCCCGGAATCGCAAGAATGGTGAGAGGTCAGATTTTATCTTTGAGAGAACAAGAGTTTATGCTAGCTGCAGAAGCAACAGGACTTAGAGTATCCAGACGTATTTTTAAACATCTGGTGCCAAACGTCATTCCTCAATTGATTGTACTGGCAACATTAGGACTGGGTGGCATCATCCTTTATGAATCCACACTTAGTTTTTTGGGTTTAGGCGTCAAATTTCCATTTGCCTCATGGGGCAATATTATCAGTGGTGTCAGTACAGCTTATGAAATGACCAATTTCTGGTTTGTATGGATACCGGCAGGGATGTTGATTCTGTTGACAGTACTTGGATTTAACTTTGTGGGCGACGGGCTGAGAGATGCTTTCGACCCCAAAATGAAACGGTAGGTGGGTCATGGATAAAGATAAAAACATGATTGATAAAATATTTAACAAAGGCAAAAATGGTAAATCCAGAGACGTCAATTATATTTCTGCAAAGGAAGTCAGGCATATTTCAAGAGAAAATCGCAGAATAACCGATGAACTGGAAAAGCTCAGAGACAGGACAAATGTCCCTGAATCCGAATACACCACAGAAATGAAAGACCCGGCAAACGTCGTTGAGGTTGAAAATTTACACACCTACTTTTTCACAGATATCGGTACAGTAAAAGCAGTCAGCGGCGTATCCTTCAATATTCCCAAAGGAAAGACTGTGGGCATCGTTGGAGAATCCGGCTGTGGAAAATCCGTGACAAGCCTATCAATGATGCAACTCGTTCAACGACCTCAAGGACAGATCGTAGAAGGACAAATACGATTTGATGCGGGAGATATTGTTTACGATATTGCCAAAGCACCAACAGTCAAAATGCAAGAAATCAGAGGCAACGAAATATCCATGATTTTTCAAGAGCCTATGACCAGTCTCAACCCGGTTTTTAGAATAGGGATACAGATTGACGAGGTCATCGAATTACATAATCCTCATATGGATAAAGATGAAGTCAGAAAAAGAACGTTGGAAATGGTTGAAATGGTGGGCATCGCAAACGCAGAGGGCGTCTGCAGAATGTATCCCCATGAATTGTCGGGAGGCATGCGGCAAAGAGTCATGATTGCCATGGCGTTAGCCTGCAACCCGAAGCTCATCATAGCTGATGAACCTACAACAGCTTTAGACGTGACTATTCAGGCACAAATCATGGATTTATTAAGAAATTTGAAAGAACAAATCAACAGCAGCATTATGCTGATAACCCATGATTTAGGAGTTATAGCTGAAATGGCTGATTATGTAGTGGTAATGTATGCCGGAAAAGTAGTGGAAAAAGGAACCGCCAGAGAAATTTTTCATAATCCGCTTCATCCTTATACGATTGGGCTCATGGCAAGTATTCCGGGAGTCGGGGGCAAAAAATCCGGCAAGCTCTATAGCATCCCCGGGTCGGTACCCAATCCCGTTGACATGCCCGATTACTGTTATTTTAGAGACCGCTGCGACAAAGCTTTCAAGGCATGTGAAGGACAATATCCTCCCGAAATCTACTTGACGCCAACGCATATGGTCACCTGCTACCAGTACATGAAGGATAAGGAGGCCGACAATGAATGATAATATCTTGGTTGTAAAAAACCTAAAAAAATACTATCCGGTATCCTCCGGCTTGTTTGCCAAGGTCAAAACATACGTCAAAGCGGTTGATGACATTTCCTTCAGTATTAAACGAGGAACGACTATGGGACTGGTAGGAGAATCAGGATGCGGAAAAACGACCGTCGGCAAAACGATCCTCAGATTGACTGACAAGACTGAGGGAGAAGTACTGTTTGATGGCATTGATATACATAACCTCGACAAAAAAGACCTCCGAAAGATGAGACCAAAGATTCAAATCATTTTTCAAGATCCTTATTCAAGCCTTTCTCCACGTATGCCTGTAGGGGAAATTATCGGCGAGGCTGTGAGAGACAATCACCTTGTTCCTAAAGAAGATTTTGATGCCTATATTTCCAAAGTAATGCTTGATTGTGGTCTTCAGATTTATCACAAAGACAGATACCCACATGAGTTTTCAGGCGGTCAAAGACAAAGAATATGCATAGCGAGATCCATTGCGCTCAATCCCGATTTTATCGTTTGCGATGAGCCCGTATCAGCCTTGGATGTCTCTATCCAAGCGCAGATTCTAAATCTGCTAAAAGACCTCCAGGAAAAATATAGCCTGACCTATCTTTTTATATCACATGACTTGTCAGTGGTAGAGCATATCTCTGATACGGTAGGTGTGATGTACTTAGGAAGTATGGTAGAATATTCTGACAAAACCACATTGTTTTCAAAACCGATGCATCCTTATACAAAAGCCTTATTCAGTGCTATCCCTTCTGCAGATCCGGACATTAAGAAGGATAGAATCATATTAGAGGGAAGCATTCCATCTCCCGCTAATCCACCGTCTGGATGCAAATTTCACACGCGATGTAGTTATTGCATGGAAAGATGCAAGACAGAAAATCCTAAAATGGTCGAGATTGAGCCCGGACATTATGTGGCTTGTCATTTATATTAAAAAAAATCTTTAAATGTTCACCAATACAGTGTATAATGCTAAAGGCAATGGAGTATATTGTCTGTCAGGATATGCATTTAAAAGAAGACAGACAGGCTCCAAGTCGAGAATCAGCATGTCAAAGTTTTCTTGACTTGCAACAAATGAGTTAAGGATATAAATAGATAGATATACAAATAAAGGAGATACAAATTGATAACAGTAACAGATTTAGCTTTAAATTTTGGTGGACAAGACCTCTTTAAGGAAGTAGACTTAAAATTTACGCCGGGCAACTGCTATGGCATCATTGGTGCCAACGGAGCAGGAAAATCGACTTTTCTCAAAATTCTTTCGGGTGAGATAAGCCCGACAAGGGGAGATGTTTCAATCACACCGGGTGAAAGATTAGCCGTCCTTAAACAGGACCATTTCGAATACGACGAATTCCAAGTTGTGGAAACGGTTATCATGGGACATAAAAGACTTTATCAAGTGATGAAGGAAAAAGAAGCCATTTACATGAAGGAAGAATTCACAGATGAGGATGGAATAAAAGCCGCCGAATTAGAAGGCGAATTTGCTGAGCTCAATGGTTGGGAAGCCGAGACGGAAGCCGAAAAAATTCTTATGGGACTCGGAGTAGATAAGAGCTATTTTGATAAAAAAATGGCCAATATACCGGCAGCTGATAAAGTCAAGGTGCTCATTGCACAGTCTCTTTTTGGCAATCCCGATTTATTATTGATGGATGAACCGACCAACCACCTGGATTTCCGTGCTATCAATTGGTTGGAAAATTTTCTGATGGACTATGAAAAAACAGTCATTGTGGTATCGCACGATAGACATTTTCTCAATAAAATCTGCACACACATGGTAGATATTGACTTTAAGAGAGCAAAAATGTTTGTTGGAAACTAC
Source organism: Tissierellales bacterium (assembly GCA_016938195.1). Classification (GTDB taxonomy): domain Bacteria; phylum Bacillota; class Clostridia; order Tissierellales; family Dethiosulfatibacteraceae; genus JAFGVC01. The sequence continues at coordinate 4,997 of JAFGVC010000054.1, forward strand.
GATTTCTGGTACGAATCCAGCCAACTGATGGCTAGATTGATGAAAGAGCAGAATAAAAAGAAAGAAGATAAAATCAAAGAGCTGCAAAGCTTTATCGCAAGATTTAGCTCCAATGCCTCCAAGGCCAAGCAAGCCACCTCGAGAAAAAAGCTACTAGATAAAATTAATATTGAAGATATAATGCCTTCAACCAGACGTTACCCTTTTGTTGGATTTTTCCCGGAACGAGAAGCAGGAAAGGATATCTTGACGGTGGAAGGTTTGTCAAAAACCATCGAAGGCGTAAAAGTTCTGGACCAAATTTCATTTACAGTCAATAAGGGCGACAAAATTGTCGTGTTAAGCCGAGATGAACAAGCGAGGACAGCTCTTTACGAGATTTTAGCCGGAGAAATGGAACCGGATGAGGGCTTATGCAAGTGGGGAGTGACGACAAAAGTAGGATACCTTCCCAAGGACAATTCAGAATTCTTTGACGGCGTCAAGATGAACCTCATTGATTGGTTAAGACAATTTTCAATCGAAAAATCAGAGGCCTTCATCAGAGGATTTTTGGGCAAGATGCTTTTCTCTGAGCAAGAGCCGTTAAAAGACGCTTCCGTATTATCAGGAGGAGAAAAGGTTAGATGCATGTTTTCCAAGCTCATGGTTTCCGGAGCCAACGTCCTACTATTAGATGAACCGACCAACCATTTGGATCTTGAATCCATACAGGCTGTCAATGACGGACTCATAGCCTTTAAGGGGACCATGCTGTTCACGTCCCATGACCATAAATTTATCAATACCATTGCCAATCGGATCATTGAAATCACACCCTCAGGAATTTATGATACCATGTCAGATTTTGATGATTATCTTGATAACGAAGAGCTTCAAAAAAAGATTGACGAGATGTATGCTTCGAAATAATTTGGTTTTCGGATAAAGTACAAGTATAAGAGGATGATATGTCTTTACGTCA
>JAFGVC010000055.1 GCA_016938195.1 Tissierellales bacterium
TTGGAGCGGTTGCAGAATTTCGGATTCTATCAATGGCACATTGAACATCTTTGGTAATTTTGTTGATACCTGCAATAACAATGACATACTCAGGACCGAAGCACATGGCCGCAACGCGGTTGCCGTTGCCGTCAATGTTGACAAGCATACCGTCTTGAGTGATAGCATTTGCGCTAGTCAGATAATAATCTGCATGGAAAGCTTCTTTCATTGCATTGATTCGGTCTTGACCTTTAAATTGATCCCTGTCAATAATTTTAAGATTTTTTTCGGTGAGGCGATTTTTTATTCCAATGTCTGATACTGTCACAGAACCGCCCCAAGTGACGGAACAATTTTCTTTCATAAGATCCATTGCCTTTTGAACGGCTTCTTCTTGAGTGTCACAGTAAAAACCTTCAATTTTTCTTTTGCTCATTTGCTTGATAACACTTTCTGCTTTAAGTCGATATGCTTTTTTTAAATTTTCCATCATGACCTCCATAAGTCAAATTAATGATTAGCATTCCTTATTGTTTTATGATATTATAAATTCATTAAAAATTCAATTAATAATATTGGTGAATGATGATGATTATCGGAGCACATCTTTCTATTGCGCAGGGATTTGAAAAAGCCACACGTTCAATGCTCAATATCGGAGGAAATACCTTTCAATACTTCCCCAGAAATCCTAGGGGTGGAGCAGTTAAAAAATATGATGAGGATGATGTGATCAATTTTAAACGAATGGTCAATGAGCATCAGGTGCAGCATATTCTTTGTCATGCCCCCTATACGTATAATTTTTGTTCAAATAAAGATGAAGTTCGACTCTTTGCAAAAAAATCTTTGAGGGAAGACTTGGAAAGACTTGAATTTCTTCCTTGTGAATTGTATAATCTTCATCCGGGGAGTCATGTTGGGTTAGGGACAGAACAAGGAATCAAGCACTTGACGGATATTTTGAATGAAGTTTTAACGGATGATATTACCTCAATGGTGTTGTTGGAAACAATGTCCGGAAAGGGCACGGAGATTGGCAGGACTTTTGAAGAGCTGGCATGTATCATTGACGGTATACGGAAACCTGATCAGATTGGCGTATGTATGGATTCTTGCCATGTTTTTAGTGCCGGATATGACATCGTAGAGGATTTAGAGGGCGTACTCGAAGAATTCAATAAGATTATCGGACTGGAAAGACTTAAAGGGATACATCTAAATGATAGCTTGAAACCGTTTAAATCAAATAAAGACAGACATGCCGGAATCGGAAAAGGATTAATAGGGCTTGAACCGCTTCTCTCTATGCTAGTACATCCATTGTTGAGAGATTTGCCGTTCTATCTAGAGACACCTTATGATGAGGCAGGTCATATGGAAGAAATAACGATGATTAAAGAAATCTTATGTGAAAGAGGTATGAATTTTTGAATAATATAAAGCTGGATGAATTACTAAAAAAGGTCGAAAAACCTGCAAGATATATTGGCGGTGAATTAAACTCTGTAATGAAGGATAAAACGCAAGTACATGTTAGATTTGCCTTTGCCTTTCCGGATGTTTATGAGGTAGGGATGTCACATTTAGGCATGCATATTATTTATTATTTACTTAATCAAGATAAAGATATATGGTGTGAAAGAGTCTTTGCACCGTGGACAGATATGGAAGATGAATTAAAGTATCATGATGTTGATTTATTTACGCTAGAAAGCAATGACTCACTTAAGGAATTTGATTTTATTGGATTTACGCTTCAATACGAGATGAGCTATACAAATATTTTGAATATGATGAGCTTAGCAGGCATTCCTGTTGAATCAAAGCATAGAGATGATTCATTTCCGCTCATCGTTGCAGGAGGGCCCTGTGCCTTTAACCCTGAGCCCTTACATGAATTTGTTGATATCTTCTTTATTGGAGAAAGCGAAGATTTATTGCCTGAGGTCATGGAAATATATAAACAACACAAAAATTCAGGAGAGGGAAAATATTCTTTTTTCAAAAAAATAAGCCATATTGAAGGCATTTACATTCCTTCTTTCTATGATGTTGTTTATAAGGATGATAATACAATAAAAGAGCGTGTCAAGTTATATGATAAAGCTCCGGATATCATTAAAAAGAGAATTGTTAAAAATCTGGATCAAGCTTATTTTCCGGAAAAAATAATTGTGCCGTTCATTGAAACTGTACATGATCGCGTTGTATTAGAGCTATTCAGAGGATGTACCAGGGGATGCCGTTTCTGTCAAGCTGGCATGATTTATAGACCCATTAGGGAAAGATCTGTTGAAACGCTTTTAAAACAAGCTGATTTATTGATTGATAGCACGGGACACGAGGAAATATCACTTTCCTCCTTGAGCACAGGAGACTATTCAAAATTAATCGAATTAGCTCAAGCCCTACTTGACAAGTATGAAGAAAGACGTATTGGACTTTCCTTGCCATCATTGAGATTAGATTCGATAACTTTTGAATTAATCAAGAGGGTTCAAAAGGTTAGAAAATCGGGGCTGACTTTTGCACCGGAGGCAGGTACGCAACGCATGCGTGACGTAATCAATAAAAATATTTCTGAAGAGGAAATCATTGATTCTGTAAAAACGGCTTTTGCACTCGGATGGTCCAATATAAAATTATACTTCATGGTAGGATTACCCGGAGAGACAATTGAAGATATTTATGGCATTAAGGATATTGCTTATAAGGTGAAGGATGAGTTTTTTAAACGAGATAAAAATTCAATCAAGGGAAATTTAAATGTCAGTGTCAGTGTCGCATGCTTTGTCCCCAAACCTTTTACGCCATTTCAGTGGGAAAAACAAAATACGGTCGCTGAATTTTCTAATAAAACGTCCATTTTAAAAAAAGAACTAAAAGATAAAAAGATATCTTATTCCTATCACGATCCTAAGCTTAGTGTTATAGAAGGAGCCTTTGCATTAGGTGATAGAAGAATGTCTAAAGTTTTAAAAAAAGCATGGCAAATGGGATGTACTTTTGACGGATGGGGAGACAAATTCAAATATGATGTTTGGATGAAGGCTTTTGAAGCCGCTGATGTCAGCCTAGGCTACTATACTGAAAGAAACAAAGCGTTTACTGAAGTTTTGCCGTGGGATTTTATTAATTGTGGTGTAAATAAGGAATTTTTAATCAAAGAAAAGGAATTATCTCTGAGCCGGATAACTACAGAGGACTGCAGAATCAGTTGTACCGGATGTGGCGTAAATGTTGAACTTGTGGGAGGTCCTTGCTTTGAAAATCATATTTAAATACACAAAATTGGGAAAGTTGAAATACATTTCTCATCTAGACACACTTAGATTATTGCAGCGCGCCTTAAGAAGGACTGGACTTCCCGCTAAATATTCTGAAGGATTTAATCCGCACCCTAAATTGAGTATAGCCTTTCCATTATCGTTAGGCATCGAAAGTATAGGCGAGATGGCAGAAGTTGAGTTAGCAATCAGAGTAGAAAGAGATGTCTTTGTTAATAAGATGAACGATAGTCTGCCTGAAGGCCTTCAAATCATAAGTGCTTCAGAGTTTAAAGGGAACAAACCATTGCCGGCTCAAATTGTATCCCAAGAATATAGACTTAACGTTTGCTTTAAGTCAAATCAAGACCTTGAACAAGCTTTAAAGATAGCAGACGCCATTCTGGCTTGCGATTACAATATTATACGCGTTAAGGAAAAAAAGAATAAAGTAACGAAGAAAGAAATCAATATTGTTGAGTATTTGACACTTATGCAGATTGAGGCTCAATCGGATTTGACTTTCTCAATCGACTTTAAAGTTGCCATTACAGAAACGGGTAGTCTTAAGATTGAAGAAATCAGAGACTTTGTATCAACTTATTTTCAAAATATAGACCATTTGACCGCCATTAGAACAAATCTGAATTTTGTTGACAAATCCGTATGATTTGTATATAATTAATTTTTGTAAGCAGCCGCACTAAACAGGTTTAAACGAAAGTACCTGCAAAGGCGAGACTGGGTAAGGGAGGTGTATTTATATGTATGCTATTATAGAAACAGGTGGAAAACAGTATAGAGTACAAGAAGGCGATTCCATCAGAATTGAGAAACTTGAAGCGCTTGAAGGCGAAGCAGTAAAATTTGATAAAATTTTGTTGGTTTCTGACGACGAAGGCATAAAAGCAGGCAAACCATATGTTGAGGGTGCTACAGTTGACGGCGTAGTAGAAGCTCAAGATAAGGCCAAAAAAATCATTGTATTCAAATATAAGGCTAAAAAAGATTATAGAAAGAAACAAGGTCATAGACAACCTTATACACAGGTTAAGATTGGCAAAATTCTAGTCTAAGATGATTAGGATTAAATTTTTCAAGACAAACAATGTTTTTACAGGCTACAAAGTGAGTGGACATTCAGATTATGCAGCTTTAGGAAAGGATATCATCTGTTCTGCAGTTTCTATCTTATCCTATACAACATTAAATGCAATGCAAACCGCGGCTGGATTAAGCAGTGAAGACATTGTGTTTACTATTGAAGAAGCTACAGGATTGATGGAAGTGAAGCTTAAGGTAACCAATCAAAAAACTGAGATTGTCTTCAAAACATTTGAAACAGGAATAAAACTATTATTAGAAGATTATAATCAATATATAATCCTTGATTATAAGGAGGTGTAGTCATGTTAGCAAAGTTAAATATTCAGTTATTTGCACATAAAAAAGGTGTAGGTAGTTCAAAAAACGGTAGAGATAGTGAGTCGAAGAGACTTGGGTTAAAAAGAGCGGACGGCCAGTTTGTACTGTCAGGCAATATACTTGTTAGACAAAGAGGCACGAAGATGCATCCTGGAAACAATGTTGGAAAAGGTAGTGATGATACTCTTTTTGCATTGGTCGATGGCATAGTTACCTTTGAAAGAAAAGACAAAAAAAGGAAGCAAGTCAGCGTTTATCCGAGAGAAGCTTAATCCAAACCTACCGAATAGGTAGGTTTTTTATTTGAAGGAAGGAAAATATATGTTTGTAGATATAGTAAAAATACACGTAAAATCAGGAAAAGGCGGAGACGGTTCCGTTGCATTCAGAAGAGAAAAATATGAACCTATGGGCGGACCGGCAGGCGGAGACGGTGGCAAGGGCGGAGATCTCGTTATTGTTGCGAATGAAGGTCTAAGAACACTAATGGACTATCGTTTCAAAAGATTTTATAAAGCGCCTGACGGAGAAGATGGAAGAAATAAACAGCAATATGGCTCTAAAGGTGAGAACATGATTTTAAAAGTTCCTGTGGGAACACTTGTCAAGGATGCTGAAACGGGTATAGTATTAGCGGATTTAAATAGCAGTGGCCAAACCTTCGTAGTAGCTAAAGGCGGAAAAGGTGGAAGAGGGAATATTAAATTTAAAAATTCCATCCGACGAGCACCGCATTTTGCTGAACCCGGTGGTAAGTCTGAAGAACGTTGGATTATTTTAGAACTCAAATTAATAGCGGATGTGGGATTGATTGGTTTTCCAAATGTTGGCAAATCAACCTTCCTATCAAAAACAACCAGTGCGCGTCCTAAAATTGCCAATTATCATTTTACAACGATAAAGCCAAATTTGGGAGTTGTACGAATGTCATCAGGAGAGAGCTTCGTAATGGCTGATATACCCGGATTGATTGAAGGCGCTTCTGATGGTGTGGGATTGGGACATGAATTTCTAAGACATATTGAAAGAACCAAAGTTCTTATTCATGTCATTGATATTTCCGGACAAGAAGGCAGAGATCCGGTCGATGATTTTTATAAAATTAATGAAGAATTGAGATCATACAGCCCGAAACTTGCACTTAAGCAACAGCTAGTTGTATTAAATAAGACGGATTTACCTGACGTTGAGGAAAACATTCATAGAGTAAAAGAAAGCTTAGGCTCAGCTTATAAGATTTATGAAATTTCTGCCATTACAGGCAAAGGATTAGAAAAGGTTCTTTATGATGCGCTAGCAATGGTTAAGTCAATTGAAGAGGAAGCGACATTTTATGATCCTTCGGAAGTGGCAAAATTATTTGATCACGTAAAAAAAGATACAATCAATGTTTATAAAGAAGGAAATATATACAAAGCTGACGGTTATTTTCTAGAGGTACTAGTCGATTCAACCAATTTTGAAGATTATGATTCTCTTCGAAATTTTCAAAAGGTACTCATTGATAAGGGTGTTATAGATAGACTCAAAGCATTGGGTGCGGCTGAAGGCGATTCAGTTGAGATCTGTGGCATTGCATTTGATTATATTGAATAGAGGAGGTGTATAGATGAATGATTTGAATGGTAAACAGAGAAGGGTTTTGAAAGCGATGGCTCAAAATATTGATCCTATTGTAAATATCGGAAAAAATGGTATCACTGAGAATTTAATTCAACAGGCTGATGAGGCCTTGGAAGCCAGAGAGATTGTTAAATTTCATATTCTGAATAATTGTGAATTAGATTCAAAAGCTGCGGCTATAGAACTTGCTGAAATTCTTGGTGCAGATTATGTATCAAGTATAGGTAGAAAATTTGTTTTGTATAGACCTTCTGACAATGAGTTGATTAAATTGCCTTAAGATTATAAATAGTGCTTGTGATTTGCTCTAAATATGCAATATAATATATTGTATCAATAACAAGGAGTAAATAATGGATACTGAATTAAAGGTTAGACTCATAAGCCATACACCAGACCCGGAAAAATTAGTTGCTGCAGCAGCAAAATTATGTTATTCGGATTTGGCTGCGGATAGAATTATGACGGACTTGGATGATAAAAACACTCAGGATTTTATTAGAATGTTGATGAAGCTGGGTCATCAGTCACCGGTCGAACATATTAGCTTTACATTTTCCGTTGAAGGCGTTAGCAGAACAATGACTCATCAATTAGTCAGACATAGAATAGCTAGCTATAGTCAAAGATCACAGCGCTATGTGACCGAAGGTCAGTTTCAATACGTAGTGCCACCTTATATTAAAAAAAATGAAGAGGCTCATAGACTCTTTATTCTGGCTATGGAAAATGATCAGAAATATTATGATGCTATTTCAGATCTTCTTTATAATGACCATTTCAACCAATTTTTGAAAGAGGGTCAGGATGAAAAGACTGCGAAAAGAAATGCTGAAAAACAGTCTATTGAAGATGCTAGATATGTTCTGCCCAATGCATGCGAAACAAAAATTATGTTAACTATGAACGCCAGAACATTGATTCACTTTTTTGAAGTAAGATGTTGCGAAAGGGCTCAATGGGAAATAAGAGCACTGGCGGATGGTATGTTACATGAAGCCATAAAGGTTGCACCAACTATTTTTAGAAACTGTGGACCGGGATGTATAAAGGGTCCATGTCCAGAGGGTGCAATGACTTGTGGAAGAATTAATGAAATAAGGGAAAAATACTCCTTTACAAGAAACTTATAGTTATGTTAGAATCAGTTGAATTAAAATAGAAATTTAAATATAGGTGATTTACTTAATAGGGAAAGCGGTTTGAATCCGCTGCAGCCCCCGCTACTGTAAGTGATACAAGTTTCATGACCACTGGTTATATAGCCGGGAAGGATGAAATAAGGTTAAGCACGAGCCAGGAGACCTGCCTATATTGAGATTAACTGCTTTCGGAGGGAAAGCCGTATTAATATTGTGCGTCATGATATTATTACGTATCCCTGTAAAAGCCGGGATATTTTTTATTATGGAGGAGAAAATGAAAAAGAAATTAATTTTATTATTGGTTTTCGTCATGGTATTGGTTGTGGTTGTAGGATGTGCAAAAAACAATCCGTCGTCAACTCAATCATCTGAACAAACAGATCAAACAACAAGTGAAGCCTCAATCTATCCTTTAACGGTGGTGGACAGTTCAAACCGAACCATTACAATTGAATCAGAGCCGGAAACTATTGTTTCAGCTGTTCCAAGCAATACAGAGATTGTATATGCTTTGGGAATGGGTGAAAAATTGTCAGGAGTTTCGGTCTATTGTAATTATCCTGAGGAAGCTCTTTCGGTTGACAAAATTGGAGATTATAACGGTCCGAATTTTGAGCTAATTATTAATCTTGAGCCGGATGTATTTCTAGGGGCATATATTGATGAAGCCGCTATATCTCAACTTGAAAATGCAGGTATTAAAGTTATTTTAATCAATCCGGGAAATGTATCAGAAACTTATGAAACTATTTTGATGATAGGGGACATTATTGGAGCTTCAGAAGAAGCCAAGGAGCTTGTTTCAAATATGCAAGCTAAGCAAAATCAGATTGTTGATAGAGTTAAAGGGTATGCGTCCAAAACAGTATTTTTTGAGATATGGCATGATCCTTTGATGTCAGCAGGCCCGGGAAGCTTTATCAATGAAATGATACAATTAGCTAACGGCAAGAACATTGCTGATGATGCCGAATCTGCATATCCTGAATATAGTCTTGAGAAATTAATCTCAATGAATCCACAGGTTTATTTAACGGCTGATGATGGATTTAAAACGGCTGAGGATATTTTTGCAAGAGAAGGTTATGAGCATATAGAGGCGATTAAAACAGGACAGCTCTTTTTATTGAATCCGGATATGATTTCCAGACCCGGACCAAGGATGATCGAAGGCTTTGAAATGATAGCGAGAGCTATTCATCCTGAAGCATTTAGTGATAAATAAACATAAAATTTAGATTGGGGAAAGTATGAAGAGCAAAAAAAATGTTTTTATATTTTCTATCCTCCTGTTTTTCTTATTTTTCTATGTAAACCTCTCTTTTGGAGCAGTCAAAGTGAGCATTAATGATATAAACTTGATTCTGTTGGAAAAATTAGGATTAATGGGGAAAAATTTATTGATATCCGATTCAACGAAATATATTATTTTTGATGTTAGATTGCCAAGAATTATTGCCTCGTATTTTGTAGGTGGTATTTTAGCGGCAAGTGGGGCTGTTTACCAAGGCCTTATGAAAAATCCAATGGCAGACCCCTACACACTTGGCATATCTTCAGGGGCTGCTTTTGGTGCAACGCTGAGCATTATTTTTCTAGGTGGCGCCAAGGTTTTAGGGATATCTTCTATCTCTCTAGCGGCCTTTATTGGAGCCGTATCTGTTGTATTTATAGTCTATCGAATAGCAAAAACCGGGAACGAGATTCCTGTAACGATTCTATTGTTGAGTGGCATTGCAATTTCACAATTTTTAGCGGCTTTTATGTCTATATTGATGCTTTTATTTGATGAAAGCTTACATAAAATTGTATTTTGGACGATGGGGAGCTTATCAGGAAAAGGTTGGAGTCACGTCTATACGATTATACCTTATGGCGCTTTCGGACTTATCATTTTGATGTATTTCTCCAGAGAGATGGACATTCTACTGTTAGGAGATGAACATGCTAATAATTTGGGAGTTGATTCCAATAAAATCAAGAAAATCATACTCATCATAACTTCTATTATGACTGGCGCTGCTGTTTCGATTTCAGGGATTATAGGCTTCGTGGGCTTGATTATCCCACACATGGTTAGATTGTTTACGGGACCGGAGCATAAATATCTTTTTCCAATATCCTTCAATACGGGAGGCATTCTGTTAATGGCCTGTGATACCGTGTCAAGAACGATTATTCCTCAAGAAATTCCGGTTGGGATTATTACCGCGTTATTAGGAGGACCATTCTTTGTATACTTGCTTAATAAGCGGAAGGGAGAGATTTTTTGATGGATCGAATCATCCGTGTTTCCAATTTATCATATGAAATTAATAGCAACAGTATCTTGAATGATGTGACCTTTGATGTCATAAAGGGCGAATTTATAAGTATTATTGGCCCTAATGGTGCAGGTAAGACAACTTTAATTAAATGCTTGTCAAATAATTTGGGATATAATGGTGAAATACAATTAAAACATAAGAATATTAAAAAGTACACTCTTAAAGAAAAAGCTAGAGTTATTGGTGTTGTTCCTCAAGAATATACCCTGCCATTCAATTTTAAAGTTTCAGATGTGGTACGCATGGGTAGAAATCCGTATTATGACAAGTTTACGAAGCAAAGTGAAAACGATAGTGAAATGATTCATATGGCTATGCATGATACACATACCTATCAGTATAAAGATAGATATTACAATAGCTTAAGCGGTGGTGAAAAACAGAGGGTTTTGACGGCAAGAGCTTTAGCTCAAAATCCGGAGGTATTGCTTCTTGATGAAATTACCTCGAATTTAGATATCCATAACCAACTTGAAATACTTGAATTAATTCATGACAAAAATCGAATTAACGGCGTAACCGTTATTTCAATTATGCATGATTTAAATCTGGCATCTAGATTTAGTGACAGAATTTTATTGTTAATTAATGGCAAATTAGAAATAGTTGATACACCAAAGCAAGTTATTCAAGAAGATATACTTTCTAAGGCGTACCACATGGAAATGCTGATTAGAGAAAATAGAGTACTCAGGTTTAATGAAGTCATGCCTCTAAGAATAACAAGAGAAACAACACAGAAGAAAGAAAAAATTCATATCATTTCCGGAGGGGGAACGGGCGAATATTTGATTGAGAAGCTTTATTCTATGCGGTATCAATTGAGCTGTGGCATTTTATATGAGGGTGACAGTGATCTTGATGTTTGCCGAAGCTTAAAAATCGATTATGTAAGTGAAAAACCCTTCAGTAGCTTTGAAGCAAAAACAATTCATGAAAATGATCAAAAAATTAAAGATGCGCATTGTATTATTTTGACTGATGTCCCAATTGGAAAGTATAATTTAGAAAATATTCGTTCCATCTCAGAAATTAATGATAAAAAAATCATTATATTGCATGCGATTAATAGAGATTATACAAATGGTGAAGCTGATCAAATGATTGAAGATATGCTAAAAAAAGATAATGTGTTTAAAGCCATGAATCTTCAAGAGCTTTTTTCAATGTTGGATAATATTTAAGCTAATTGTTTGAGTCTGAAGTTCAATCAGGCTCTTTTTATTTCTCTCTCCGTCCACGCAGCAGCTTCAAGAATATCCGCTACTGAATTGATGGGCGAAGCTTGATGACGCAGCATAGTGTTTTCTATCATTTTTGGTATAGCTAGAAAAGAGATTTCCTTATTTAAGAACATATCTACGGCCATTTCGTTAGCTTTGTTCAAGACGACGGGCATAGATCCTCCCACTATCATTGCATCAAATGCTAATTTTAGACATCGAAAGGTTTGGGTGTCAGGCTTTTCAAAGGTGAGAGAGTGAACTTTGAATAAATCCAATTTTTGCGTTGTACCGGGCATTCTTTCCGGATAAAACAACGCATACTGGATTGGTAATTTCATATCCGGACAGCTGAGTTGAGCTATGATTGAATGGTCAATGAACTCAACGGCGGAATGGATGATGCTCTGTGGATGAATTACCACCTCTATATTTTCGGCTTCTAGGTTAAAAAGCCATTTTGCTTCAATGACTTCAAGTCCTTTATTCATCAAAGTAGCTGAGTCTATTGATATTTTTTTACCCATTTCCCAATTTGGATGCTTGAGTGCCATTTCCGGTGTGATGGCTAGTAATTCTTCTCTTGTTTTAGCAAAAAATGGTCCACCTGAAGCCGTTAAAATAATCTTGCTAAGCTCTTGTCTTTTATTGCCTAAAAGACACTGAAAAATAGCGCCATGTTCACTATCAACCGGTAAGATATCGACATTATATTTTCTTGCTAGCGACATTACGAGATTTCCTCCGGCAACTAGCGTTTCTTTATTGGCTAACGCGATTGTCTTTTTGCTTTTAATGGCTTCTAGTGTAGGAATAAGCCCAATCATGCCGGAAACAGCCGTTACGACAATTTCAACACCATTGATTGTTGCCGCTTCCTCCAATCCTTGCATCCCGCTAACAATTTTTGTTGGACCTGATATTCTTTTTCGAAGACGTTCTGCTGAAGATTTGTCCATAACTGCACAGAGCTCAGGTTTAAATTCATCAATTTGTTTTTCGAGTAGATCGATATTATGATTTCCGCTGATTGCTGATACATGAATTTTATCCGGAAAAGCCCTTGCTATTTCAAGCGTTTGTGTTCCAATTGAACCCGTTGACCCCAAAATGCTTATATTTTTCAAAATATTTCCTCTCTTTATGAATTAATCAGAATAATTATAGCATAAAATAAGCAACATTATCATTCAATTAAGTATTTTTAATATTTATCCGGAATGTTTGAAAATACTAAGCTATTCATGTATAATTGAATTAATTTAACAAAAAAATAATATTTTGAATAATAGGAATTGGAGGAAGCTCATTTGAAAAAGTACGGCATCATGGGAGGCACATTTGACCCTATTCATTATGGACATTTAGTCATTGCCAATGAAGTTTTGTCTAAATATGAATTGGATAAGATTATTTTTGTACCTACCGGCAATCCGCCTCACAAAAGTTCAGCAGGACTGACAACTTCTTATCACCGGTATATGATGACTCAATTTGCAACGATGACTCATCCGTATTTTGATGTTTCGGATTATGAAGTAAATCAGGAAGGCATATCTTATACGGTTGACACTGTAAAAGAATTTCATAAAAAGTATAGTGATACTAAATTTTATTTCATTACCGGTACGGATGCCGTCTTAGATCTTCCTAATTGGAAAGATACAGAGGTTATCTTAGATATTTGCACTTTTATAGCTGTGAATAGACCGGGATATGTCAACAATCGTCTGGAAGAAAAAATTTTAGATATTGAAAAGAAATACCATGGAGAAATATTTATTGTGAATGCGCCACAGCTTCAGATATCTTCAACGGATATCAGAAGAAGAATTTATATGGATAGACCCATCAAATATTTACTTCCGGAAACAGTTGAACAATACATCTTAAAAAATAATTTATATAAAGATGATGAACCGCTATGAATTTTGATGAAATAGGATTATTGCTATTGAAAACGATAGGACAAAAACGATATCAACATTCTATGAGAGTGATGGATACGGCGGTTGAGCTTTCGAATAAACATGGTTTAAATCTAGAAAATGTTAAAACGGCGTCTATTTTGCATGATTGCGGCAGGATTAAAAAAAATAGCTGTATTTCAGCTGATTTTTCTTTTTATTCTGTTATACCTGATGCAATGACTAATAACAATCCGAATCTTCATCATGCTGTCATTGGAAGATATGTGGCTTATGAATGGTACGGCATAAGGGATAGCGAAATTTTAAATGCTATCAGATATCATACAACCGGGAGATCGGGGATGAGTCTACTAGAAAAAATTGTATATTTGGCAGATGCGATTGAGCCTGATAGAGACTATGAAGGTGTAGACGAAATCAGAAGCATGGTATGTAGGAATATAGATAAAGCGTTGGTGATGTCACTCGAGTCGACAGTGGATTTCTTGAACGCTAAAAAAATATCCATACATGGCGACACAAAAAAGTGTTATAATTACTATAATAATAATTTGGAGGTAATGATTGAATAATAGCGACATTATGATTAAAAATATTTTAAAGGCTTGTGACGATAAAAAGGCTTATGGGTTTAATGTGATTGACATATCCCATATTTCATCTATTGCAGATTACTTTATTATCTGTTCTGTGAATAATGAAAGACAAGCTGAAGCGGTAGCGGATGAGATTGACAAACAATTATCATTATTAGGCATTAAAATTGCTCATAAGGAAGGGTTTGAATCAAAAAAATGGATATTACTGGATTACAGTGATATTATTGTTCATATTTTTCAGAAGGAAGAAAGAAACATTTATAAGCTCGAACAGTTATGGGTTGACGGTAAAAACGTAGAAACAGAAAAATACGGCATTGAAAACTGGAATTAGTTATTTCCGGTTTTTCTTTTGTTGCGTATTTTTCTGATTTTATATAATCGAATTTTATTGTAGATTCTTAATAAAACAATTAAAACGATTAGTATTAGAAAAATCACCAACAATAATCTGACAGTTGATTTCGTGTCAAATTTATTTGAAGGTGTAGCTATACTTTGGATCTCGATAGGTGTAAATAATTCAACGGAACCAATTTCATTATCGTCAACAACAAATATAAGCTTACCAATGCTTGATTGGCTCTCAAGGGGAAACGTCAAGTCATCATAAATAATTCTCCTCTGGACATTATCCGAGGAACCTTTTTTGATAAGGGTAGTAAGTCCTGAACGAGCAATCACAGGTATTGTAACGTTATCATTCCCTGTCAACACTTTGTTTTCAAGATAAGTGTTTTCATGAATGAGCTCAATTTTTTCGAAATTATCAAAACCATAATTCATAAGGCGAACAGTGTCCAAATAAACATCGTTAATATATCCGTCGAGAACAATTGTAATGAGGGTCATATTGTTTCTTTCTGCAGACCCGATTAGACAACTACCGGCTTGAGGTGTGTATCCGTTTTTCATTCCGGTTGCACCGGTATATTTGATATCTTGATAATAACCGTCTATCAAAATTTGATTACCATAACCCGTACCGGTCAACAGCCTGTTGGTATTGTTTAAATATCGGTCTTCCAATTTGATATTTGTTTTAGATATAATATAGTTTTGTTTTTTGATAATGTCTCTGACAATATTGTTTTGATAAGCATAAACAGCTAATTTTGATAAGTCAGTAGCGGTTGAATAATGATCAGGGTCATGAAGACCATGAGGATTTGTAAAGTGGGTGTTATTCATTCCTAACGATAAGGCTTTTTCATTCATTAACTTCACAAAGGCTTCCACACTACCACTACAGTTAATTGCGATGACTTCGGCCGCATCATTTGCAGATGGGATTAACAGAGCGTGCAAAAGATCACTAAGTGTCAATATTTCACCAGGTTCAAGTGCAATGTGGCTTCCATCAATAGTAAATGGCGTTGTATCGTCGACAGTCATTTTATCATTGAGGTTATTTTGCTCAAGTGCTACAATTGCTGTCATCAGCTTTGTGAGACTAGCTGGATATTTAATTTCGTTGGCGTTATACTCGAAGAGCATTTTTCCTGTTTCTCCGTCTACTAGCAAAGAAGATGCACACGTCATATTATTCACAGCGTAAACATTTCCCAGCCGGAGAAATAATCCTAGAAGTATTAGCAATGTTGAAAGGAAAATTTTTTTCATGAAGTCCTCCTGTTAAAATACCAAAAACAGTATAACAAAATTTTATATAAATTGTAAGTTTTTGTTTTTTTTGGTATGATATATTCAGTAAATTTCATTTTAGAATGCATAAGGGAGATATAGGAATATGGAGTACTTAGAAAAAAAAACCTTGCTTATCATTATTGGTCTTTTGCTGGTATCAATATTGTTTTTTGTCTTTAATACTAAAAGTCATGAGTCAGCAATGGCGGCTTCTCTGGATTCTCTAAACAATCAAGAACAGGAAACTACGGCACAAGCAACTGATAATAATGACATTTTGATTACAGAAGCTAATCCGGAAAAAGAAGTGCCTACGAAAGAACAGATGATTTTTATTGACATAGATGGCGCTGTCAATAATCCTGGAGTTTATTCAGTATCAGCAGGAACGCGAATCTATAGCATCATCGAGGTGGCAGGTGGATTAACAGAGAAAGCGGATACAAAAAGAATAAACAGAGCTGATTTTGCTGTAGACGGGCAAAAAATTTATATTCCGGAAATCGATGAAGCCTTTGAAGCTCAAACAGAAAACAGTAGCTCAACGGAATCAACAGTGGTTCAATCCGGTAAAATCAATATCAATACCGCATCACTCACAGAGCTCGAGTCATTAAACGGCATTGGTGCTGTTTTGGCTCAACGAATTATTGATTATAGATCAACTACAAAATTTAATAATATTGAAGATATCATGAAAGTATCAGGAATTGCCGAAGGAAAATATCTTCAAATTAAAGATTATATTACTGCATATTGACGAGGCTATATGACTTACAAAAGTATGTTAATGGAGAACAAATGAATAAAAACCTATTTTTCAGAAAGATACCAAAGGTAGATCATATTTTAGCTGAACCTGAAATCAATAAATATCTTTTATATATGGACGCATCATATATTTCTGAGGTTGTGAGAGAGCATTTAGACAATCTAAGAGACGTCATTAGAGATCAGGATGATGTCACTATCATTTCTAGTGCCATGGATACGATTGTATCAGATATCTCCTATAAATTGGGAGCAATCATACAATCTTCTTTAGTTAGGGTAATCAACTGTACCGGAGTTGTTGTGCATACAAATTTAGGACGTTCAATTTTATCCGAAGAAATATTTGATCAAATTAAAGATAAATTAACCAGATATGTTAATCTGGAATACGACCTAAAAAAAGGTTCGAGGGGTTCAAGGTATGATTTGGTTGAATCCATCCTGTGTAGACTTACCGGAGCCGAGTCTGCCCTGATTGTCAATAATAATGCCGCTGCAGTCATTTTGTCCATTAATACCTTTTGTAGTGGAAAAGAAGCCGTTGTTTCTAGAGGAGAGCTTGTAGAGATTGGTGGAAGTTTTAGAATTCCTGAGGTTATGAAGCTAGGAGGGGCATCCTTAATTGAAGTTGGAACGACAAACAAAACACATATTAAGGATTATCAAGAGGCTATCAATGAAAATACAGGCATGATTTTGAAAGTACATACTAGTAATTATCGTGTGATTGGATTTTCAGAGAGTGTAGATGCAAGAGATTTAGTAGAGCTGGCTCATGAAAAAGGTGTCTTAGCAATGGAAGATCTTGGAAGTGGATTATTGTTCAATCAAATGCCGCTTCATACTTTTAATGAACCGACAATAAAGGAAACATTGGAAAAAGGATTAGATATCATATGCTTTAGTGGGGACAAGCTTTTAGGTGGACCGCAAGCAGGTATCATTATGGGTAAAAAATGTTTAATTGATCAAATCAAAAAAAACCAACTTACACGAGCGATGAGAGTAGACAAATTTACACTTGCAGCTATGGAGGTTATTCTTAGAATATATTTAAACAAAGAGAATGCGATGGATAAAATACCGGCGCTATCTATTCTTAATCAGTCAACGGAAAAGATTAAAATGAAGGCGCAAAAATTATATGATGCTCTTAAAAAAGAAAACTTTCAGGAACAAATATCTGTTGAAGCATGTTTATCAAAGGTAGGTGGGGGTTCATTGCCTGAAGTTACACTTGATAGCTTTGCTGTAAGCGTTTATCCAATTACCATGAAGGTTTCAGAATTCGAACAAAAGCTTAGACAATATGAGATTCCTATCATTTCTCGTGTTATTGACAACAAAATTATTTTGGATATGAGAACAGTACTTGATGATGAAATTGAAATAATCGTTGCTCAGTTGACTGGGCATTGTTTGGAAAGGGTCTTACATGAGTAATATTATTATTGGCACAGCAGGTCATATTGACCATGGCAAAACTTCATTAATAAAAGCGCTAACGGGACGTGACACAGATCGTTTAAAAGAAGAAAAAGACAGAGGCATAACCATAGACCTCGGGTTTTCTTATTTTGATTTACCGAACGGACAAAAGGCGGGTATCATTGATGTTCCTGGGCATGAAAAATTTCTGAACAATATGTTATCCGGAGTCTATGGCATGGATTTAATTCTATTTGTCGTTGCCGGTGATGAAGGTGTAATGCCTCAAACGATAGAGCATTTAAATATATTGAATTTAATCGGCGTTAAAAATGGTATTATTGTTATTACCAAAAGTGATTTGATTGATGAAGAAATGCAAGAACTGGTGATTGAAGATATCAAGGAGCATTTTATCGGGACGTTTCTTGAACAGGCAGAAATCCATTTTGTCTCTTCCAAAACAGGGTTTGGGATGGATAGCTTGACTCATAAAATTGCTTTGATGTGTGAAGCTATAAGACCAAAAGATGAAAAAACCTCTTCGCGATTATATATTGACCGTGTTTTTACTCTGAAGGGAATAGGCGTCGTAGTTACAGGGACTTTAACAGAAGGAAGAATTAATTTAAATGATGAACTAACCGTTTATCCTCATAAACATACAGTTCGTGTCAGAAACATTCAGGTTCATGGAAATAATGTTGAGCATGTGATTGCGGGACAAAGAGCGGCAATTAATATTGTAGGTGCTCCTAAACAATTAGCTGAAAGGGGCAATGTGATTGCGGCCAAGGATAGCCTTGCTTTGAGTAACGTTATAGATGTTGAGCTATTTAATCTTAAGGATTCTGAAAGAACCATTAAAAATGGTAGCCGTCTTCATTTTTTCACAGGAACAATTGAACAATTGTCGAAGGTTAATTTTTTAGACAGAAAAGAGTTATCTCCAGGAGAAAATTGTATCGCGCAGTTAAAATTTGAAGATGAGATTGCCGTTAAGTATGGAGATAAGTTTATTGTTAGATTTTTTTCTCCTTTAGAAACATTGGGAGGAGGACGCATCACTGATCCACAATCTATTTTGAAAAGGCCTAAGAATAAGAAAGCCTGCCAATATTCATTCGAGAAAGCTTCTGCAAATTTGTCTCATGTGATTTATCAATTTATTGAAGAAAGATCTGAAGGAATAGAAATCAGAGAACTTTTCCGGATGTTTTCTATAGAACAAAAAAAATTAGAGGAGCTATTAAAAGGAATAGTATTAGATCATAAAATTATTGAATGCTCAGATGCTTCTAAAAAATATTATTTTGCGAGATGTCATTATTTATCTGCAAAAGAGGCTATTGTCCAAGAACTAGAATTATTTCATAAAACTAACAATTTAAAGCTTGGCTTAAACAAAGAAACCTTGATGAGTAATTTAGGATTTACTAACCATTCTTTTATATTCAATAAAATTCTAGATTTAATGAAAGAGGAATCTATTATAATAAATGAAAAAGAATTCTTAAGCATTAATGGCTTCATACCAACATTAAATTCAAAACAGCATTTGATATATCAAGAGTGTCTAAACTTATTCGAAATTGACGATAGAATGGTTAAGAAGGATGATTTAAGTGGGGTTAATCCGGCAGGTGATGTAGTGGACTATCTCCTTTATACGGGAGAGTTGGAGTTGATTGGTAATGAATTCTATATTCTGAGAAAAGATTTACAGAGATTTTCGAATAAAATCATCAATTATATCCGTGAAAAAAACACAATATCAGCTTCTGAGGTTAGAGATCTTTTAAAGACCAACAGAAGAAAAGCTGTTTTAATTCTTGAGTATTTGGATATGCACAAAATCACTAAAAGAGTGGATGATTTCAGAATATTATTTTGATCAATAATCAAAATTTAGAGGTGGTAAAATGGAAAGCAAAATATTAATTGTAGATGATGAACCTTTATTAGTGAAAGGCTTGAAATATAGCCTGGAGCAAGATCATTACGTGACAGATGCTGCATATGACGGGAAAGAAGCCATAGAGAAATTCGAAAAAGGCAATTATGATTTAATCATACTTGATTTAATGTTGCCTGAAATTGATGGATTGGAAGTATGTCAGAGAATTAGAGAAAGATCGGATGTTCCGATTATTATGCTTACTGCAAAAGGTGAGGACATGAATAAAATTCTTGGGCTTGAGTATGGTGCGGATGATTATATGACAAAGCCTTTTAACATTCTCGAATTGAAGGCAAGAATAAAGGCTATATTGAGAAGAACTATTTCAAAAGACATTAAATTGGGTGAACAAGTAATTTATGTGGATGACTTTATGATTAATACGCTTGGCAGAAAGGTGGCTGTTTCAGGAAAAGAAATTAATCTTACCGCAAAAGAGTTTGATTTGTTAATTCTTTTAGCAACCAATCCCGGCAAAGTATTTTCCAGAGAAGAGCTTCTTGAAGTGATTTGGAGTTACGAATATTTTGGAGATTTGCGTACAGTTGATGTGCATGTAAGAAGGCTACGAGAAAAAATAGAAAAAGAAAACAGTGATAATAATAATTATGAATACATTTTGACGAAATGGGGAGTGGGGTATTATTTTAGGAATAGAGATTAAGAGCCGTTTTATCAGTTTTAGGTGGAAAATGCTGCTTACCTATATTGTTTTAATTCTGATATTATTTTTCTTGCTGACTACTCTAATTCCTAAAAATGTATTAGATTGGCAGCTTGAATTCAGAAAAAACAATCTTGAAGTGGCCTGTGAAGACATTAGTCAGCAGGTAGAATTTTATTTAAGATTTTATGACTCGTCAATTTATGGCACTTATTTAGACAATTTAACAAGACAATATGCTACATCCATGAGCTCAAGGGTCATGATATATGACAGTTACGGAAGAATTTTATCAGATTCTTTTAGACAATTCGGGTTTCAAAATCTATATCTTAAGGAAATAGATGAATCTCTAAGCGGGAAAACAGCATGGAGCAGTTATTATTTTAGAGATATTGGCAATGTATTGTATTTGTCGGTTCCGGTTATCTATGAAGATCAAATTATCGGAGGCATTTTTGTATCAAATTCGATTAATGATTTGTTTGATAATGTCAATGAGATGAATCATGATATTAGGCAAATCATTTTTTTTGCAGGGATATTAATTACAATTGGCATTGCTATCATTTCTAATCATTTTTTGAAGCCGATTAACAAATTTTATCCTGTCATTGCAAGACTTTCAGCGGGTGATTTTACTGAGCGAGTAGATGTTAAAACGAATGATGAATTTAAGATGCTAGCCAATTCTTTTAATACAATGAGTGTAAAGCTAGATGAGGTGGACAGACAGAGAAGGGATTTTGTCGGCAATGTATCACATGAGTTAAAAACACCTTTGGCTTCAATAAAGCTTCTATCAGAAAGTCTTCTATTGCAAGATAATGTTGAAGCAAAAGTTTACAGAGAGTTTTTAATTGATATCAATAATGAAATTGATAGACTAAACAATATTGTCAGCGATCTGCTTGTTTTAGTTAATATGGATAAAAAACAATTAGTTCTCGATTATCAACCCGCCTATCTAAACTACCTGATAGAAAAGGTAATTGAACAGTTAAAACCATTAGCTGATCAGAAAAGGATTAAAATAGTATTTAAGGAAAAAAACAGCATACAGACTAAAATTGATAAAGGTAAAATAAAACAGGCCATTATCAATATTGTCCATAATGGCATAAATTATACGCAGGTAGGTGGACAAGTCACGATTTCCTTGTATCGGGAAAAGGAATTTGCGGTGATAAAGGTTCAGGATAATGGTTATGGCATAGCTGAAGAAAATATACCCTATGTTTTTGATAGATTCTACAGGACGGATAAAGCAAGATCGAGAATTACTGGTGGAACAGGTTTAGGTTTATCTATTGCCAAACAGATTATAAATTTACATCATGGGTTTATTAGTTTAAGTAGTGAAGTAGGCAAAGGGTCAACTTTTTATGTTCGACTGCCTTTGTCATGAGGAGGTAAAAAATGAAAAAAATTAATTTGTTTATTATTTTTTTGCTTCTTGTTGTTTTTATTAGCGCCGGATGTACGCCTAAGGGAGATGAGGATCAAGTTTTAAAAATCTCTCCGTTTAATGAATATGAAAACACCTTGCTACAACTATATCTTCCTAACAAAAATCTTAGCTGTATCATTACTGAAATTTCAGGAGTTTCAGATTTTGATGATTCGAATGAGATTATGGAAATGCTCAATTTTATGAAAAATAGAACGTCTGAATCTCGTAGCTTTGTTCAAATGGAAGGTATAAATTTTTTAACGGCTAGCATTGTATCAGATACAGCTTTTATTGAGTACGACGTATCAGAAGACTTAATGATGTCTGAGATGGAAGAATGTCTTCTCTTGTATTCAATTATCAACAGTGTATCAAATATCAAGGAAGTTAATCTGGTGAAGCTTTCGAGTAGTACGGGTTCTAAGCAATTTATGAAGTATTATAATATAGAGACGCCTTTAGCTCCAACGAATACTTTGCTTTATAGAGATTATCAAAGCCCGTTAAGCCCCATAGAAAATATGATGAACTCGGTTATGACAAGAAAAGAACCCAATAATCCTACTGAGGCTGAAGTGAGCGACATTGTTTATAACACGGAATTCGATATTGTTGATTATACTATTAAGTCATACGAGTACAATAAATACGGAGAATATATTACTGTTAGAACACAGGTTGTTTTTACGGACAGCTCAAATAATTTGATAACAATTGTATTTGATTTTTTACTTGAGTTGACCGGAGGGAGGTTTAAAATTAAAGAAATAATAAAATAAATAAATGTTAAGATAATAGAAATAAGTTTATGAATAAATATTGACAAATATGAAAAAATATGATATTTTTTATAAAACCTTTAATTTAGCACGAGAGGCTAAAAAGGAGAAAAAAATGGATGTAATAATGTTAAGTGAGTTAATTATAATAAAAACGAACGCAATCGCGGTATGATTAATACTGTTGGTTGCTGTTTTTTTAGGAGGCAGAATGAAAGGGAAGCTTATTCTTGAAAACGGTGTAGAATTCCAGGGGAAATGTTTTGGCTACTTGGAAAGCGGATATGGTGAAGTCGTATTTAATACAGGTATGACAGGTTATCAAGAGATTTTAACAGATCCATCCTATTTTGGACAAATTGTTGTTATGACTTATCCATTGATTGGAAATTACGGCGTTAATTTTGATGACATTCAATCAGAGCATGTGAAGGTCAGGGGATTGATTGTCAGAGAAATATGCGAAAAGCCTAGTAACTGGAGAAACGAGATGACGCTAGACGCCTATTTAAAAGGCGAAAAAATTATAGGCCTTTCCGGAATTGACACTAGACACTTAACGAAAATCATTAGAAACAATGGTACCTTGAAAGGGGTTATTACTGTAGGAGATGTCAAATTTCATGAAATTGAGAGTAGATTTCATCAAAACCCGACAGAAGATGCAGTCATACATGTCTCAAGAGAAGTCAATTTAAGCATCAAAGGCAAAGGAAAAAGAGTGACTATTCTGGACTTGGGAACAAAGAATAATATCATAAAATCATTTCAGGACAGAAACTGCCATATCACCATGATGCCGGCTTTTTCAACCTGTGAATCCATCTTGAGCACCAAACCGGATTGTCTTTTCTTGTCGAATGGTCCTGGAGACCCGAAAGACCTTAATGAAATCGTTGATAATATTAAATCTTTAATAGGTCAAATGCCTATTGCCGGCATTTGCTTAGGCCACCAAATAATTGCACTTGCAAGTGGTGCGGACACTGAAAAGATGAAGTTTGGTCATAGAGGGAGCAATCATCCCGTAAAGAATTTATTGACAAATCGTGTGACGATTACTTCACAAAACCATGGTTATGTTGTGAAAAACGATACAATACCTGACGGATTTGTCATTACCCATATAAACATGAATGATTTTACAATCGAGGGCATGCATCACAAGGATAAGAAGCTTATGAGTGTTCAATTCCATCCTGAAGCTTGTCCCGGACCGTATGAATCGAATGATATTTTTGATAATTTTTTAGACATGGTATAGGGAGGAAAATATGCCTTTAGATCACAGCATAAAAAAAGTACTTGTATTAGGTTCCGGTCCCATTGTCATCGGACAGGCTGCAGAATTTGATTATTCAGGAACACAGGCTTGCAGAGCTTTGAAAGAAGAAGGAATTGAAACAATTTTAGTCAATAGTAATCCTGCTACAATCATGACAGACAAAGAAATCGCAGACAAAGTATATATTGAACCTTTGACTACAGATTATATTCAAAAAATCATAGAAAAAGAAAAACCGGACTCAGTTTTACCGGGAATGGGTGGTCAAACGGCGCTTAATCTTGCAGTTGATTTATTTGACTCCGGGATACTCCAAAAGTATAATATTAGAATTATTGGCACTTCTATTGAAGGAATCAAGGTAGGAGAAGATCGAGAAAAATTCAGAAAACGCATGATGGATATAGGTCAGCCTGTCATCAATAGTCAAATTGTAACAACCTTGGAAGAAGGTATTAAAGCGGCAAACGAAATAGGTTATCCAATTATTATTAGACCGGCCTATACACTTGGAGGATCGGGCGGAGGGCTTGCGGATAATGAGGATGAAATGGTAAATATTTTATCCAAGGGATTGAACTTAAGCTTGAATAGACAAGTTTTAATAGAAAAGAGCATTAAA